>JADFPM010000028.1 GCA_022562335.1 Chloroflexota bacterium | reverse complement strand
GACATACCGGTGGCCGACTCCCAGACGGTGAGCACGGATGAAGACACGGCGGTGGCCATCACCCTGAGCGGGAGCGATGTTGACGGGGAAGATGTGAGCTACGGCTCGGTGACGGACCCGGCCAACGGAGTCCTCAGCGGGACTGCTCCGGACCTTACCTACACCCCCAACGAGGACTTCAACGGTACCGACAGCTTCACCTTCACGGTGAGCGACCCCTCGGGCGCCACGTCCGATCAAGCGACGGTGACCATCAACGTCCAGCCGGTCAACGACCCACCGGTGGCCGACGACCAGGCAGTCGAAGTTGATGAAAACACGGCGGTGGACATCACCCTGAGCGGGAGCGACCCGGACGGCGCTGTGGCTAGCTTCGGTGTGGCGACGGAACCGGGCAACGGCAATCTGAGCGGGACTGCGCCCAACCTGACCTACACCCCCAACGAGAACTTCAACGGTTCGGACAGCTTCACCTTCACGGTGACCGACGATGAAGGCGGCACATCGGAAGAGGCCATGGTGACCATCACCGTCCACCCGGCCAACGTGTCGGCGGTTGTGGACATCAGGCCCAAGTCCATCAACCTCAACAGCGGCGGCGTGACGCCGGTGGCCCTGTTGGCCAACGAACATTTCGACGCCTACGACGTGGACATCGGCACTCTGCGGTTCGGCGTGAACGGTACGGAAGCCGCCACCGTCCATGGCGGACACGTCGATGATCTAAACGGCGACGGTCTGGACGACCTGATGCTCCACTTCCGGACCGGGGACTTGGGTATTCCACTGGGCACCATCGATGGGACAAACCTGTACCTCAACCTCATTGGATTGCTTTCTAACGGCACCGGGTTAAGCGGCGAGGCCGTGGTCGTAATTAAGGTCAAACGCTTGGCGCGGCCGGCCACGTTGCCCCAGGCCACCGGGTCTATCGACGGCGGCATCACCAGTCCGTCTGATGCGGATGGCGGCGAGGAACCGGGACCCCAGGACACGGGCGCCGAAGACAACAGCGGCGATGATGGGGGCGAACCCGATGCAGGCCCAGGCCAAGACAGGGGCAAGCGTAAGGCGGGCAACTCCGGAAAGGATAAAGATAACTCTGACAGGGGTAAGAGAGGCGATGAGGGGTCCCAACCGGGCGGCGGTGACGCCGGTCCCCAGGACGGCCAGGGAGACGCGGGAGACGGTGGCGCAACCGGTTCTAATGGTTCGTCGCAGGGAAAGGGTCAAGAAAGCAATAACGGCAACGGTAATGGTAACAGCGACTCCGGAGGGAGCGATCACGGTCAAGGTGAGGTCCACGGTGGCGGAGACGAATCAACCGGAGGTGGCAGCCCAGCTGAAAATCCCTCCGGCTCAGACAGCGCCGATCAGGGAAATGCCTCATCGGGCGATGGAGATGATGGCGGCCACGGCAACGCCGGCCATGACAACGCCGGCAATGACGACCCCGGCGAGGGTGGCAACGGTAACGGCGGCGGTGACAGTTCGGGCGGTAACGGGAATGACAACGGCAACTCCGGAGAGGGCGATAATGGTGGAGGCGAGGCCGGGGGCAGCCAAGACGGCCCAGACGGCGAAAGCAACTCTGGAGGAGGTTCCAGCGCCTCGGACGGTCCGGGTCAAGGCGAAGGACAACCCGACGATGGGGATGGCGGGGGCCACGACGCCAGCAACGACGACGCCAGCAACGACGACGCCAGCAACGACGACGCCGGAAGCAGCAATGGGGGCGGTAACGGTAACGGAGGCGAGTCCCAAGGCAGCCAAGACGGCCCAGACGGCGGAAGCAACTCTGGAGGAGGTTCCAGCTCCTCGGACGGTCCGGGTCAAGGCGAAGGACAACCCGACGATGGGGATGGCGGGGACAGCCAAACCGGCAGCGATAGCAACGGAGGCAATGGTGGGGGCAACGGTAACGGCGGGGGTGGCGGCAACGGAAATGGCGGTGGCAACTCCGGCGGGGGTGGTAACAATGGGAATGGCAACGGCAAAAACAAGTAGTCTTTGGTTGCCATGCTGTCCATCTAAAAGTGCCAACACCTTTCACTACCTAATAATCGATAGCCATGTTGATGGCCTGCCGCCCAGGCGATATACTTGCGCCACTCCAGAACGAATCCATGCCTAAAAGGGGGTATCGGTTATGGCTGACAACCAGATAATCATGGTGGGCACGGTGGGACAGGGAATCATGCGAAGCGCCGACGGCGGCGAGAACTGGCAGCGGGTGGGCATCAATCAGGGCCTCCATTCCGACGCGCTGGTGCGGACCCTGGTATGTAATCCGGCCCGGCCCGAGTCCATGTTCTGCGGCACCGACAAGGGCCTCTACCGCAGCGAGGACGGCGGCCAGAGTTGGGAGTTGGTCAAATCGCCCCTAAGCGACTTCTGCGTTTGGGCCATGGCCATCGACCCGGTGGACCCTTCGGTCATGTATGCGGGGACCGGCACGCCAACCCCGGCGGCGGTTTTCCGTTCCAAAGACGGCGGCGCGACCTGGGAACGGCGTCCCATGGAGGCGGCCGAGGAATGTCCCGCCGTGGGCACTCCCCGGGTCACCGGAATCGCCATAGACCCGGAAAACCGCCAGAACATCTGGCTGGGTTTGGAGGTCGACGGCGTGCGGCGCAGCACCGACGGCGGCGATACCTGGTCCTCGCTCAACGGCGCCATACCCAACCTGGACGTGCACAACGTGGCGGTGGCGGCCGGTCCGCCCAAGACGGTGGTGGTGGTGGTCAACAACGACGTCTATACCAGCACCGACGACGGCTCTACCTGGGACCAACTGGGCATCCGCGAGGTCTTCCCCATGACCTATCCCAGGGGGATCATGGTGCAGCCGGGCAAGACCAGCACGATTTTCGTCACCATCGGCGATTCAACGCCGGGACGGACCGGCGCCATCATGCGGTCGGAAGACACGGGAAAGACCTGGCAGAGCATGCCCCTGCCGGTGCAGCCCAACACGGCCATGTGGGTGGTGAACATCCAGCCAAACGACCCCCAAGTGGTGCTGGCCGGCAGCCGCTACGGCTACCTGTACCGCAGCAACGACGGCGGAAGCACCTGGGAAAAGCTTTGGCGGGAGTTCAGCGAGATATCCTCGGTCCTTTGGATACCGGGTTAGCCGGGTAACAGGACCATGTCCTGCCCCCAGTTTCGGGGGTGGCAACGTCCCTCGTTTGACGCTAAATGGCGCCGCTGTTTTACGGCGCCAGCCAACCCTGCGTCAGGCTCGCCAGGCTTGACAGCGCACCCCGTCGAAAGTACGATACTAACCATTCAGAACCCTTCTGGTGGCGGTATTCCGGTCAACTATTCTTAGGCAACCGGACTAAACCGCCGAACCTGGGTGTGGACGTGCTGGAGAGGTGGATGAAGATGTGTCTTCCAGTGACAGCGGCGTCTGGACCCCGGGGGGACCACCAGCAGTAATTTATCCGGCAGGAGGGACGGTTATGTCCGACCGAGAACAATTGGCCTTGATGGCCCACCTGATGCGCCGTGCCGGTTTTGGCGCTTCCCGGGACGAGTTAGAAGCCCGGGTAGCCGTTGGATACGAAGCCACGGTGGAAGACCTGATCCACCCGGAGAATCATCCCGCGATAGACGAAGATGTCTTGTACCGGTATTTCCCAGGATACGAGGGCGCGCTGGCGCCGCCCATCAACCAGGCGAATTGGATCTACCGGATGATCAACACCCAGCGGCCGCTGGAGGAGAAGTTGGCCCTGTTCTGGCACCAACTGTTCGCCACCGGCAACTCCAAGGTGGATAACCCTCCGGAGCTCACCGAGCAGATCGCCATGTTTCGAGAGTACGGGCTCGGCAGCTTCCGCGACCTGTTGGTGGAATTGGCCAAGAACCCGGCCATGATCTACTGGCTGGACAATAACGGCAACCACATGGACGCCGTCAACGAGAACTGGGGCCGGGAACTGCTGGAGCTGTTCTCTCTGGGAGTGGGCAATTACTCGGAAGACGACATCAAAGACGCCTCCCGGGCCTTCACCGGTTGGACCATAGCCCCCAAGATTCCCAGGAACCCCCTGGGACGCTTCTACTGGAATTACGAATACAAGCCCGAAGACCACGACGACGGGGAAAAGACATTCCTGGGCCATACGGGCGCGTTCGACGGCAACGACATAATCGACATCGTGGTGCAACAACCGGCCACCGCCCAGTTCTTGGCCCGGCACCTGTACAACTTCTTCGTGGCCGACGAGCCCCAGGTCCCGAGCTGGAACATCACGCCTCCCAACGACCCGGAAGCGGTGCAGACCCTGGTGGACGCGTACAACGAATCGGGGTACGACGTGCGGTCCATGTTGCGAGTGCTGTTCATGTCCGACTTCTTCAAGAACGCCCGGTTCGCCAGGGTCAAGAGCCCGGCGGAACTGGTGGTCGGCACGGCCAAGATGGCCGGCAACTTCACGGGCCCCCGGCCCGGCTTGAACAAACTGGCCATGGAGTGCAATTGGCAGGGCCAGGAATTGCTGAACCCGCCCAGCGTCGAAAGCTGGCACACCGGCTCCGAATGGATCGACGGAGGCGCATTGGTCCGCAGGGTGAACTTCGCCGCCGGACTGTTGGGCGACGTGACCCTTCCCGGCGTGAGGTCGGTGATCAACGAACTGGAATCCCGGGGCGCCCTCTCACCCAACGATTTCGTGGACGGTTGCCTAGACCTGCTGGGCCCGTTGGATGTCAGCGATGCGACCCGCCGCGAGTTGGTGGATCAAGCCGAATCCGGCGGGGAACTGACCTGGGGCACGGTCGGGGAGCGCGCCTCTTCCGAAAAACGCGTGGGTATCATCCTGGCGTTGATCGCGGCCTCCAGGGACTACCAATTCGCCTAAACAGCCGGAATACTTGTTGGTCCGCAGGTCCTTTGCCTGCGGCCATTAAATGGATAGGAGGATAGACATGGCGACAATTAAAAAGGACCCGGTGCTGGTTATCCTGCAGCTCACCGGAGCCAACGACTACCTGAACACCATCGTCCCCTACACCAATCCCCATTACCGGGATGCCCGGCCCCGGATGAATATTCCCGAAGACCAGGTGTTGCCCATCGACGATGAGTTGGGCTTCAACCCCAACATGGGCCCGCTGAAGAAGATCTACGATGAAGGCAAGATGGCCATCATCCACGGTATCGGGTTTGACAATTCACCCCGGTCCCACTTCCGAGCCATGGACATTTGGCACACCTGTGAGCCCGATATAGTGGGCACGGAAGGATGGGTCGCCAAGGTGGCCCGGGACTTGGACCCCGCCGGCGAAAACCCATTGAAGGTGATCAACTTCGGCCAGGGACTGCCCAGGGCATTGGCCCTGCGCGGCGTGCCCGTCACATCGGTCTCAAACCTGGAATCCTACGGAATGATGTCCGGCGTTCCGGGAGTATCGGCCGAATCGGAACGGAACCAACTATTGGAGCGGTTCGCCCGCATGTACGCCCCGGCCGTGGGGACGGGCCCGGTGATGGATTACCTGGGCCAGACCGGCCGGGACGCGCTGAAAGGGGCCGACATCTTGAAGGTGGCCCCGGAGAAGTACACCTCTACGGTGGAGTATGCCGAGACGTCCATCGCCAAATACCTGAGGGACGTGGCCCGGGTGTATCTGGCCGACCTGGGGACCCAGGTCTTCTACACCTCTCACGGGCCCTTCGACACCCACTTTAACCAGATGCCCATGCATTCCCGGCTTTGGACCGAAACGTCCATCGCCATCAGCGACTTCTTCGACGATTTGAAAGAGCATGACGCCGGGGACAACCTGATCATGATGCTGTTCACCGAGTTCGGACGGCGGGTCAGGGACAACGGCACCGGCACCGACCACGGCGCCGGCGGCGGAGCCTTCGTCATCGGCAACCAGGTCAAGGGCGGCATGTACGGCACCTATCCTTCACTTGCGCCCGAAGACCTGCAACAGGGTGACTTGGCCCCCAACTACGATTTCCGGGGATTCTATTCCACGGCCATCGACAAATGGTTGGGCCTGGACCCGGTGCCTATAGTCGGAGGTAAATTCGAACAGTTGGCCTTCGTCTAAACGATTTAAAACACGGGCTAAAACACTGGGATTGCGACCCCCCATCCTAACCTTCCCCCGCAAGGGGGGAAGGGACAAGTTCTCTCCCGCTTCTTAAGGGGGAGAGCTAGAGAGGGGGTAAGCCACTATCTTTCAGCCAGCATAGGGATTTCAATAGGAGTTTTATCATGCTGACCACCGTCGCGGCGGGCCGCGTGTTTGATTACAGCTACTGCATCGGTATGTACGGTATGTCGGGGCAGGGGTTCTGGTCTCCCCAGGATTTCGCCTTGGGTTCCGATGGAGTGATCTACCTGCTGAGCCGGGGAGTGGAAGAATTGGGCCAGCGGGTCAGCAAGTGCACCCTGGACCACGAGTTCCTCGGCCAGTTCGGCGGGTTCGGCCCCGGCGACGGCCAGTTCATCTGGCCTCGCTCCCTGGCTCTGGACGGGCAGGAAAACGTTTACACCTCCGATGAGCAGTTGAACCGCATCACCATATTCGATAAAGCAGGGACATTCATGTCCAAGTGGGGAACGCCTGGAGCGGGCGATGGTGAGCTTGCCGGACCTTCGGGCATCGCCTTTGACGCCGACGAGAACCTGTACGTGGTGGACAGCCTGAACAACCGGGTGCAGAAATTCTCCAAGGACGGCAAGTTCCTGGCAAAGTTTGGCGAACTCGGCAGCGGCGACGGCCAGTTCGATCTTCCCTGGGGCATCTGCCTGGACCATAAGGGAGACGTGTACGTGGCCGACTGGAAGAACGACCGGATACAAAAGTTCTCTCCCGGCGGTCAATTCCTGGCCAAGTTTGAGGCTACCTCTACGGGAGTGGGCGATCTACACCGCCCATCCGGGGTGGCCGTAGATTCGGAAGGCGACGTTTACGTCACCGATTGGGGCAACCACCGCGTCCAGGTGTACGGCCCAGACACCGCCTTTGTCACCACCCTGGTGGGCGACGCCCAGGAGCCCTCGCCTTGGACCCAGACCTATATCGACGCCAACCCAGACATCATCAAGGCCCGCCGCAGGGTCAATATGGAGCCGGAATGGCGGTTCCGCCGGCCGGTGGCGGTCAACATCGACGCCGAAGACCGGATCTTCATCCTGGAGTCGATGCGGCACCGCATACAGATCTACAACAAGGAAAAGAACTACGAGGAACACCCCATAAACCTGTAACCCAAGTCTGCGGCAAAGAAAAGTCCCCCTCCCGATGAGTGAGGGGGACTTTTGCTATAGCAGCCTACAGTACCCATTCGCAACGTGGACGCCGTCATCTCAAACCATCCGTCCCCAACCCATGTCCATCCGAGCCAGCGGTCCCATCCATGTCATTCTGAGCCTGCCGCAGCGGCGAAGAATCCGGGGGGTGTCTCCTGAAACAAAGAGCGCCCACCCGTCCCTGCCGGCCCAGGTTCTTCGTCACTCCGTCGCTCAAAATGACAGTTTGGGGCAAACTGGGGTTGAACTCGCGGATTTTGGGCCCTAAGCTGCCGCTACTTGAACACCGTGTCCAGCTGGGCTGAAAGGTCGAAAAAGTGCTGGAGGCTTTGGTTGACCCGGAAAAAGATGTCTGCCCGAAGCTGGTCTCCGGTGGCGTTCTGGGACAGGCCGTCCTTCTTGGTCAGGTCCAGGGTGTTAAGGGTATGTCTCCGGTCGGCGCCGCCGTTGGCCTTGGTGTTTTCAACCAACTCCCGCCAGTCGTCTTCGCTCAGCTCCAGGTAAAAATCCAGGTCGTCCAGGTCGGCTTCACTGCCTTCCTTGACGTCAACGCATTCGAACGCTTCAAAGGTGATCACGAAGACTCGGGAGCCAACCTTTACTCCCATCCCCGCATCGACGGTCCCCAACCTTCGAAATTCCGGGTCCGCGTTCACCAACTGCTGAAGGGCTTGGAACCATTCGACCGACGGGAATACCAGTGTCTTAGTAGCGGGACTCATTACGGTTCTCCAAAATGACGATCATTTAGCGAAGCCCCCCTCGGGAGCGTGGGTTCCGGTCTTCGGGTGATGACACGTGGAAAAGGCTCCCCTATTCTTTAAAGTAGGGGTCGCCTCGTTCCTTTGCCTGGCTGAAAGGGACCATCTTGCGTACGTAGTGGTCCGGGTGGGTATCGCTGGGCGCATTGGCCAGGGCCCGGTCCACCATCTTGCCGTATTTTGGGTCGAGCTGGGCGAATTTATCCGCTTCCGACCTGAGGTAAGCCACCGATGAGATGATCCGTTGGAGGGCCGGGCTCTGGCAGTGTTTGCAACCGGACTGGGGCTCGGCGCCATAGGTCTTGAGGAAAAAGGAGCTGACCTCCCCGCACTGTTTGCAACGGTATTCGTAGATGGGCATGTCAGGTCTCAGGCTGGCGTGCCAGCTTCTTGATTTACGTAAGCCGCCAGGCCGGGCGCCAGATTGTCCAGCGTCTTGTCTATGCCGGCCCATTGCATCCGGGCCATGTATTCATTGACATAACGCTTCTGGAGTTCTTTGACCACTTCCATACCGGAGGAGATATTTTCCAGGCCGCCCCCAAATATGATCGCCAGGGCTTCCCACAGCACCGGGTCCTTCATCTCGGTGGCCATGTCCCCTTCCACGCCGCTCATCATGCGCAAAAGCCCCAGGGCGGTGTCGCCACCCCTTTCGGATATCGCGAATTTTACGTGAGCCATCCCGTAGGCCAGGTGCCGGGCCTTGTCCTGGATGCACAGCCGGAACATCTGCTTCTCCGCGGGATTCAGCGCGTAGGCCTCGCCGTACCGGTACAGCATCAGGGTCATTGGCCCCCGGAGCAGGTACATGTAAACCGCGGTTTCGGTCCAACCGGCCCGGCTTTCGATGATGCGCCGGTTGATCATCCCCGGGCTTTCCAAACCCAGAGTTCCGCCGTTGGCAAGCGCCCGCTTCCTGAACACTTCGTAGTGCCTGGCGGAATCGTAGAGTTCAGAGGCTAGAAACGTCTTGACCTCGTAATAGGCGTAATTCATCCGCCCGATCCACTGGGCGACGGAGTCGGTCTCAATGGTGGCCTGCTGGGCCAGCTCGGTGCAAAGCTGGCACATGGACAGTTCCAACTCCCTGGGTAACGGCTCCAGGGAATCCCAGGGGACGTCCACTTGGGCGATCCAACGGCGTTGGATAGCCTCTTCGTACAGGGCGGCGGCGTTGTCCGCCCAAATATCCACCTTTTTGCTCAGGGGGTAGAACTCCAACCGGGGAACGCCGGGGACATGGAAGGCGCCCCTAGGCATGCGGGTCATCTCTTCGCTCTGGATGGGGATATCTCCGTAGGAGCCGATGGCGATGTCGTCCAAGGTCAAACCTCTTTTGCCCGGCTTGGCCCTGATCCCCCACTCCGGCGAATCTTTCATCCAAGACATGGTATTGGCCGGCGTCTTGGCCTCGCCCGCCGGCTTGCCGCCGGCATCCTTCTTAGCCTTGACCGCGCGGGAGCTCTTCTTGGCGGCTGGTTTGGCTGTCCGCTTTTTTTCCTGGCCGGATGACGCCATATTCTGGCCTCTTAAGACTGTCTTGGATGCCCGTTGGATACTGATACTTGGGTTAAAAATGAGGCCTCCCCCTTATCTGGGTGGAGGCCCCTTCGGAATCTTACGATTCAGCGCCTAAAATCGGCTAAGCCGAATTATAGACTTCCAGCAACGCCGGATTCACCCGGCCGTTGGTGATGCGGTCGTCCAAGCCCGCGGACTTCAACCGCTGGAAGTACTCTTTCACCTGCTTCTGGCGGACGGCCATGAGGATCTTCTGGCCCTCGTCGGCCTTGTCTTTGCCGCCGCCCAGCAAGACCGCCAAGGCTTCGCTGGTAAGCATGTTGCGGGCCGCCGGGTTCTCGCCGCCGGCGCCGGACGACTGGCGGTTCTCCGCTTCGTCCAGGTAGGAGTGGACCTCTTCCATCCGCTCGGGGCTGCACTCCTTCAGGTACCGGGCGTGGAGCACCCCGATGGCCACGTGCCTGGCCTCGTCCTGGGCGCACCGCCGGTAAATGGTCTTCTCGGCCTCGTTGTAGGCCATCAACTCGCCCAACCGGAACAGGGTGAGCACGTTGCCCTCGCCCACGATATGCATCCTTGTGGACAGCTCGGTGTATTCCCGGGCGTTGTCGGTGCTGCCGCCCACCACGTCGGTCACGCTGTCGATCATGCGCATCAAGCCGCCGCCGTTGGCCAGGGCGCGCTTGCGGAAAACGTCAAGATGGCGAGACTCGTCCATCACCTGGGCCAACAGGACCATCCGGACCTCTTGGTAATCGGGGGACATGGTGGCGATGAACCTGCCGGGAACGTCGGCGGCGACGAACTCAACCTGGGCGAAGAAAGTGGCCAACTGGCACTGGGCCGCCTCGATGTCGTCGGGCAACTCCTCCAGGGTGTCCCAGGGGATGTCGGTGGCGGAACTCCACTGGCGGGTGACGGACTCCTCGTACAGTTTGCGCAGGTTATATCCCCACACCTCCGCCTTGGTGCGGAAGGGGTAGGCCCCAAAATGCGCGACCCCGGGGCGTGGGATCGAACCCTCGACGCGGCCGGTCAGGTTGTCCGAAACCTCGGCCACGGTCTCGCCAACAATGTTTTCTTTCAACTGGTTCAACCAGCTAAGGTCGAAGCCCGAATCTTTGGCATTTTCCCAATACGTTTGGTGGCCTGTCGCAGTCGCCATACCGTCAGCCTCCGCCGCATGGAGTTTCAGCAAACCAAATCCAGACATAACGGACCCAATGTTCGCCCCTATGCTACCCGTTTTAGCTTCAAAATGTCAATGGTGTTAGCCGTTGTCCAAGGGGGAACGGGCTGGGCTTTGCAGCGTCCGGGTCCGGGATCAAGGCATCTTGCCCCGGCATAGCCGTCAATCTTTTCCTGTCGGTACTCCAACGATTCTCCCCCATTCGGTCCAAGAGCCGTCGTACACCGGCACGTTCTGCCGGCCCAGCAGGAATCTCATGGCGAACCATGGCGGCGTGGACCGGAGGCTCAATCTGCAATAACCGGCGCTTCGGTACCGCCAACCAAGGAGGCCCCGGTTTGGCGTTATTTTGGCAGAGTTTGTCGGCCTTCACGGGTGATGGCCGACCCTCATTTCTTTCGATTCAATACAGCCAGGCGGCTGTATAGGCCATCTCGATCAGCGTAACATCCCTGCAGGTGACGGTTGCCCTCCCCAGAATACCCGGTGCGGCCGTGCATCACGCGTGTGTTGTCAACGATGTATAGGTCACCTGGATCGAGTTTGAAGCAAACCTGGAACTCAGGGCTTTCCAGCATAAGGCCAAAGGTCCGATAGGCGTCGTAAAATGGCTCCATGAGGTCAGAATCAAGGCAGAAAGGCAGGGCAGTGGGGCTATTGACCCGCACGGCGGTCACTTCCCCTCGCGGGTCAAGGTCTATCAGCGTAACGTCGGCTGCCAACTCGGTGTCCTTGTCGGAATAACTAAACCCAACCGGGATAGTGGTGAGAAGCTTAAACTTGTCCGGCTCCCGGTCACGCAAGGCGTTGGCCACGCACAAACCGTCCACTACCGTGGTGTCTCCTCCAATGTCGCTGGAAGATAGGCAGTGAAGCAATTGTAAAGACGGAACGGGATCACGGTACGGATTGTCGGTGTGGGGGGTGAGGGGCAAAGCCGTGTAGGCGACATTTTTCGGGTCGACCACCGTTCTTACGTCAAAAAAGCGGCCATAGTTGGTCTCGCGTACGAAACCAAACAAATCCACGACCTCAGTAAGTGCGCCCGATACGGTTGGGACGCCCTGGAGCAGGGCAAAACCGTAGTCTGCGACCATCGACAGCCAGCGTCTTAATGCGGCATCACTGGTAGACACCTCACGAAAGGACGCCTTGGGCAACGGTTGGAGCAATTCGGCGTTCCACAGTTTCTGTTGTGGTCCCGGTTTTTCTCGCTCTTTGACCGGATAGGAGTTGGAGCGCAGCCAACTTGGGTCGAACCGGCTCACATGGCCATCATTTGCCCACACGATCTCCACGGCGCCGTCGTCTGCCAAGGTAGCTGAACCTGCGCGAATGTCTGGTGGGATCAGATGTGTTTCGACTATGCGTTGCCCGTTGGCATGACGACACTCCGGACAAGGGCAGTTGTCACGTAGCCAAATAAAATGAAATGTGCTGCGATGACCATCCGGCCATGAAATCTCCAGGGCTCGTTCTGTTAGGGTTTGGGCGGCGACGTCGTGACTTATGCTATCCATTGTTGTGTAGGGTCCCTCCTATGCTAAATCACCCCCCGATGTCTATACCATTGTTGCACCTAGCCGAAAGGAATCATACATACCATCAGAAGGTGCAATAAACGCAGAAGGTGCAATAAATGCCATCCGGGAAATGCCGGCTGGAAGCTCTCTGGCCTACCACACATAGGCGCGCCAATGAATCGGGGATCACCCGTGATAGAATCGGCATGTGCTTGGCTCACTTGATGATCAACCTAGCGGGGCAAAAGGCAAAATGGCGCTGAAGAACGGAGCAGACGAGCCGGCTTTGGAGCGGACATATTCAGATTCGCGGCCAATAGACGTGGCCATCGCAAAGGAGATGCTAAGGGAAGCGAAAGAGATCATGGACCGGCTTGGCGTGGCCTTCTTCCTGCGGCAGGGCACCTGCCTCGGCGCAGTTAGAGACAACGAGCTCATTCCCTGGGATGATGACCTGGATCTAGGTTCTGTGATCGGGCTGAACGGGTTGAACGAGGGGTCTATAGACCGCGTTGTGGCTGCGTTCAGGGACCACGGGTATTTCGTGAAAGTAGACCGCAACGGCCACTACATCAACGCAGCGATGATAAAGTCTTCAATCAGGATGGACTGGGCCTGCTATCGGATGATTGACGGCAACATATTCCACTACCCCGGCATCCGGCTTCCCATACGATTATTCACCGGCCTGAAGGAGATTGAATTCATCGGCGAGAAGTTCCTTGTGCCCAACCCGCCCGAGGAATACCTGCGTATCAAGTACGGACCTTCCTGGATGACCCCCAAAAAACTGGATTGGGTGAAAGACGTTGTGGAAATGATCCCGGAAGCCGCCGTGCCTGGCCGCGCCGGCAAATTTCGCCAGTCGCTCACGAGTCACGTCCTGTGGTGGCGTGCCGGCCGGCTCAGGGTCCTTGATCATGAGGAAAATCCTGTTTCCGGCGCCAATGTCGTGATCGCCGGTCTAAGCCGTTGCAAAACCAATAGGCGGGGTTACGCCAGGTTCTACCTTCCATGTGATGACTTCTACGCGCTTGTTATCAGGTATGGCAACCACGAAGAAGTACTCTACGAAGAAAAGATGGCCCCGGGCGCGACATATGTCTACAGACCGGATCCATCATCGTCTTCGGGGAGGCTTGGCGTCCTGTCACAGCAATGAACTCGTTTTTGGCCGGTTTAACGACGGCGGATCTAAAAGTGCGATTGGACCAATGGGCGTCGACCGGCTGAGCGATTGACGCAGGCGCCGCCGAAGGGCGGTACATTTAGGCCTAAGGCTGGCATAGGCAGGTGATTCTCGAATAGCCCCAACCCTCAATGTGGACCACAGAGGCAACGTATCCCAAGACTAACGGACAACGCTGTTGACACGCTATACCGGCGCGCCATCGAGCAGTTGGCAAAGTTTCTGGCCCCATACCGGTGGATCACCCCGAACCGGGTCACTTTTGCCGGTTTTTTGCTGGGGGGGATAGCGGCTGCCGTTTGCGTGGTAGGATTGCCTTTGTGGACCGCTGGAGCCTTTGTTGCCCTGGGCGATTTGCTGGACTATCTAGACGGAGAATTGGCTAGGAAGCAAGGCAGGTCATCCACAGAGGGGGCCATATTCGACGCTGTGTTGGACCGTTACACCGACTTCCTGGTCGTAGGCGCGTTGACCTATTTGGCGGTAGTGATATTGGATCCTCCTCGCGATTTCCTCATTGGAAAAATGACTTTCATGACCTCTGAGACCGCTTTGATCCTGGGGCTGGCCGCGCTCTTGGGGACGGCGCTGACTCCGTACGTCCGGGCAAAAACCGAGGCCGAAGGAAAACAAACGATCCTCACGATTGGCGACCGGGGTTGGCGCAATCGAATCCTGGTGGTGGGTCTCGTCGCCGGCCAACCATTGTGGACGTTGGCCGCTATCGCTGCCGTTGCGAACTTCTCGGCGATCCGGCGTTTGATCTTTGCCATGGGTAAGGAGTGAGGACCGTTGATACGCGTATACGTGGATATGGTGGCCGATCTATTTCACTACGGACATGTTGAGTTGCTCAGACAAGCCCGCGCGCTCGGCGACTACCTGGTGGTCGGCGTTCACTCCGACGATGATGTGCTTGCCCACAAGCGCCAACCCATAATGACGATGAAGGAGCGGGTGGCCTGCGTAGCCGGGTGCCGCTACGTGGACGAAGTCCTTCCCAACGCCCCCTGGATCACCAGCAGCGATTGGATAGAAGAACACCACATAGACCTGGTGGTGCACGGCAGCGATTATTCCCAGGAAGACCTTATTGATACCCACGGCGTGCCCATCGAGATGGGGATACTAAGAACGGTCGGCTACACACCGCAGATATCCACCACCGAGATCATCCGCAGGATCCGGGAGGGAAGCCCCTAGATTTGGCGGCCAATAAAGGTCAAGCGAATTGATCCATGATCCAAGCGAGACCCAGTCACAATCCTCCCAACTTGGGGCTAGGCGCATTTGAGGCCCTCATGGAACGTGAACCCTCTTCCGAGAAAATGATAGACGACGCCGCCGTCGAGCGATATTTCGACGGCGCAAGCGGCACGGCGCCCGCTGCGATGAGCATGATGGTCCACGAGTACAATCTGCCATCGAGTGCGGTGGGGTACCGGCTCAGCAAGGAGTTAAGGACCATCGGCGCATGGCTCGACGCGGTAGGTGAATCCGCGCGGGTGCTTGATGTCGGCTGTGGCGCCGGCGCGTGGGTCGAGGTTTTCGCCAACCGTTTCGCGTCTGCCGTCGGGGTCGAGCGCAGTTTCCCGATGGTGGAAGCCGCAAAAGAGCGGGTTTCCCATCTGTCGAACGCCGAAGTGTATCAGGGGGATTGCCGTCAAGACCTGCCGGATGGACCCTTCGAACTGATATTCCTGGGCGGTCTCTGTATGTATCTGGCGGACCTTGATGTGCTGGATTTGCTTCGTTCTCTGAAATCGCGGCTCAGCCAAGGGGGCACGATCATCCTCCGAGAATCGACCGTGCGCAAGGGACAGCTTCTGGCCAAGGGCGAGTACCAGGCGGTTTACCGAAGCGTCGACCTGTACCAAAAGATTTTCGATGAGGTCGGTATACCCAACGTGGAAGTGCGCGGAAATTCCGGTTATACCAGCGTTGTGATCGCGGAAGAACTGGTCGACCTCCGCCGTAAATTGCTGCCGTTCTTGCCCAAGGAATCCCTGCTGCTCGGCTCGTTAACCTGGTCGGCGCTGAGAGCGGCCTCTCCGGTTAGCTTCTGGGCGTTGCCGCGGACTTTATCTCTCCTGAAAATCTCCTGGCCCAGGTTACAGAATCATTTTTTCAGGCTCAGGCCTCTGGACTAGCGCCGGCCGGGCCGTTCAGCCGGCGCATCTCAGTCCAAAACGCCGCTGATTTCCCGGCAATTACGTTCTTGCCCAAGCGGCAGAGTTATTGGGTCGCCAGGATATAGGCGTATCCCCCCGTCGCCATCACCACATACACCGTAAAGATGTAATACCCAAGTTTGGGCATCTTGGCCGTGCGAAAGGGCGCAACGTGTAAGAAGGCCATCGCCAGGACGGCCGCATAGAGAATAGCCACAAAGGCATCGTGGTTTAGGAAGCTCTCCAAGAAGAAAACCAGCGAAACAACGATCGGTGAATTATCTATCGTTATCCCCGCGTAGGTGCCGTCGCTATCAACCCCGAATACATCGAAATACGAAAGACGAAGCACTCCGGCCATGATGATCGCCAGAGCCCCAGGATAGGCCCAGACGCTGAAATCAGTGATGCTAAGTAGGAGTATCGCCGGTCCCACTGCCGAGGTGACCAGGTCCACCAGGGAGTCCATCTGAGCCCCGCTCAACCGGTGTTGGTCGGTCCTATCCGGCAAGGCGCGGGCGACCACTCCGTCGTACCAATCGAAAGTTACGGCCCAAAGCATGGCGATGATGGCCGCCGGGTAATTCTGGTCCAGGGCGAAAAAAATCGCGAGAACGCCGCCGGACAGCCCCAGCAGGGTAACAATGTTGGGCCAATC
>JADFPM010000273.1 GCA_022562335.1 Chloroflexota bacterium | reverse complement strand
GGAACCTGGCAGAAGACACCCGGGACATAACCGCGGCCATTGGCTGCGGAAGACCTCGCCGGCCGACAGGTTAGGGGAGGCAACGGAGGGGCGCCAATCCCTGGACCGGCGCCGGCCCCAGTTAGGCGGACTTGGGCAGCGGGGCCAACTTCCAGGTCGGTGCCGCTGCACCCAGGCCTTTATTCTCCGATGGCCGCGCTGCAGACGGTATCCATTATGAGCCTGGTCACTACGTACGGGTCGCAGTTGGCGTTGGGACGGCGGTCTTCGATGTAGCCCTTCTGGTCACGGGCCACTTGCCATGGGATCCTGATGGACGCGCCGCGGTCGGATACAGCCCACCGGAACTCCTTGTAGGACAGGGTCTCATGTTCGCCGGTCAACCGCTCTTCGATCCGGTCGCCGTAGTTGGCTATGTGTAGCTCGGCCTTTTTACCCAAAGCCTCGGCGGCGGCGACACAGGCGTCGTAACCGTTTCTCATCTGGAAGGTGGAGAAATTCGTGTGGGCGCCGGCGCCGTTCCAGTCACCCCGGACCGGCTTGGGGTCAAGAGTAGCGCTGACGCTGAATTGCTCGCCTATGCGGTAGAGCAGCCACCGGGCGACCCAGAGGTGGTCGGCAACGGCCGGTGTGCCGATGGCGCCGATCTGGAACTCCCACTGACCGGGCATGACCTCCCCGTTGATGCCGACGATGGCCAATCCGGCATGCAGGCAGGCGTCCAGATGAGCTTCCACGATGGGACGGCCAAACACCTCATCGGAGCCCACACCGCAGTAATAGCCGCCCTGGGGAGCGGGGAAACCGTTGTCCGGCCAGCCCAGGGGCTTGATCCCGTCGAAGTAAGTGTATTCCTGCTCGATCCCGAACCACATGTCGAACGAGGAGTATTTCTCGGACGACGCGGCGCAGGCAGCTCTGGTGTTGGATGGATGGGGCGTCATGTCGGTGAGGAGGACCTCACACATCACCAATTTGTTGTCTCCCCCGCGTACGGGGTCGGGACAAATGAAAACCGGATTCAAGACACAATCGGAATTCTCCCCGGTGGCTTGGTTGGTGCTGGAGCCATCGAAGGCCCAGATGGGCGGCTCCTCGCCGTCGGGAATCACTTTGCCCTTGGACCGCATCTTGGCGGTGGGTTTTTGTCCGTCAATCCAGATGTACTCAGCTTTGTAAGGCATAACTATTCGTCCCCTCTTGTTTGACCCGGCTTGGCTTAACATCGACGGAGTCACATCCCGCGCCACGCCCCCCGTATCCACTCCGAGGACCACTATAACGAGAACCCGCGAAATAGGTCAAATCGGTGGTGACTACCTCGCCTGCAACAGTCGCCAGCGCTGATTTCCCCGCCACTCGGGGTGTCCAAGTGTTGTATTCCAGGTTCCTTTTCCTAAAGTAGCACCTGAATGTTACATCCGTGTCAACTCGGCGGGCGGTTTTCCCGGCGCACGTTGGGGCTGGGCGATGCCGGCAATCAACTGGGGGGTTGATAGCCCGAACTCCCCGCCCTTTTCAAGGCGTTCACCGCCTCTTCCCTTGATAAAAGCGCCGTTATCTTCTGGTCCTTCAAGACGCCAGTCGATCTCACGGCGATTTGAAGCGCGGCCACGGTCTCGTTGTCTGGGAACTCGGCTATGATCACCAGATCATATTCGCCCAGGGAATGGTGGAAAGCCTCGACCCTGCCGCCCAATCGTTCGACCAGTTCTGAAATCACCGCGGCCCGGTCTTCGGGATGCCTCACCAGGTCTGCCAAGGCATCATCGGAATAAGTGACCTGCATCAGGTACTTGGGCATCGAATCTCCTCGCGTAGCCAATAATTGGAGGTTACGTTAGTTAATGGTAGCCCAACCGTAGGAACGGTCGTCAAGCGGGCTCCCTGCGGCCTCGGCTCGCCAAGCCGCCGTTAACCTCCACCGGTGGTATACTGGGTGCTCTGGCGGCAGATGTGGTGAACCGGGGCGTTGGGGATGCCGCAGAACCCAACTTCGGGCCGACGAGAACCACACTTCTCACTACTGACTGGCCTTACCCGAACTTTGCGTTGCCAGACGTGGTCTGGTATGAGCCCGCCGAATTTTATCTGAGTCTTATTCGGGAGTTTTAATGGATCCGGAAATAATCAAGGCCGGAGACGAGTCCGGCAACCGCATGGTGATCAAGTATAGATTTCCCGACGGCGTCGTGGTCCACGGGATAGGGGTGCCCCAGGCCTGGCAAAGCACCCTGGGACCAACCTGGAGCTACGTGGTGGAGGGCGACAAGCTCACCCTGGTGGACACGGGATGCAACGGTTCCCTGCGCGAACTGGAAGAGGGCCTGGAGATAGTCGGCTATCCCCTTAGCGCGGTGGGCCGGGTGGTGGTCACCCACGGCCACCTGGACCACGATGGCAATTGCTTCGACGTGGTCTCCCGAAGCGGGGCAGAATTGTGGGCCCACGAAGTCTACGGCAACCTTTTGGGCGTGAGCCACCGTGACCGGGAATCCGACTGGCGCGAGCGCTTCATCGGCTTGCCCCGAACCGAAGACCCGGAATTCGAGCAAAGGTTCCTTGAGCACACCAATCTGGGACAAAAGCTCACCCTGACCAACCCGGTCACCGACGGCGACGTTTCCGACGGCTTCACCTTTTATTACACGCCGGGACACTCCCCCGACGAGTTGTGCATCCTGTACAACCGTATGCTGTTCTCGGGGGACCATATCCTGCCCCAAATCACTCCCCACCCCAGCGTGAATATGAGCTATGCTAGATTCCGGGACGTCCTGCCCAAGGATTACCGGTCGGAGAATCTTTACTACGGCCTGAAAACCTTTATCAATTCCCTGCGACGAGTCTCCACCCTGGGCGACGACATCACCGTGATGCCGGCCCACCGCGCCTACCACCGGGGTAAATTCAACCCCATCGGCCTGGACCGGGCGTTGGCCATCATGGAACACCACCGCGACCGCTGCGCCGAGATGATCGGTTTCGTACGCAAGGAAACCATGGACATGGCGGGAATGGGTGAAAAGCCCGCCACCCGGTCGGGTCCATAGGTTTTAATCGTGTAGGCATTCGCTGCGGCAATTATTTCATTCACTTCATCCCAGTGGGACCGGACGAAGCCACCCATGCCGCGGACCACTTTATAGCTCTTGGATTTATCAGCATCTTCCATGATTGAGGCCCAGGCCTTTACCGGTGCCAGGGTTTCCCGCGCCTCACGCCATAATTTCAAAAGCCGTTTGCGGACCAGCGGATATTTGAGGCGATTGGCAGAATAAAGATACCAGGAATAACTGGCGCCTCTGGCACAACCCCTTGGCTCATGATTGGGCATTTCCGGATGGGTGCGGGGATAATCCGTCTGCTGTGTTTCCCAGGTAACAATGCCACCCTTGACGTAAATCTTCCAACTGCAGGATCCTGTGCAATTCACGCCGTGTGTGGAACGCACAATTTTGTCATGTTGCCAGCGCTTGCGATAGGCATCTTCCCAACTTCGGTCTTCACGTGTGGTTATTCCATAGCCGTCAGAAAAACTGTCGATGTTCTTCCGGAAGAAAGTCAACCGGTCAAGAAAATGACTC
>JADFPM010000272.1 GCA_022562335.1 Chloroflexota bacterium | reverse complement strand
AACCCTCGTACTGGCGCCAAAACGTCTCCCTGCTAAAATCCGAGGCAAATATCCGTGCTGCCGGTATATGTGGCTCCGCTCCGGATGGGCGGCCATCATTATCCCATACCGTTCGGTGGTCCCTGAAAGAAACGGACCGGCATGGCGGGAAACTCCCGCCGGCGGTGGCATTGGTGGACTCACGGGCTGGCCGGGAGTAGCATCCAAAGTCGGCGGGTCACACCCATGCTTACCCGGCCTGCCTTTTTAGATGTCACAGGGTTTCCAGGAGGCGACGGTTATGAAACACGGGTTATTTATGATGCCCTCACACCCGCCGGAGCGCGAGCTGTTCCAGGCCCACCAGTGGGACCTGGACTGCTTGAGCCTCGCCGATGACCTGGGTTTCTCCGAAGCTTGGATCGGCGAGCATTACACCAGCCCGTGGGAGCCTATACCAGCGCCGGACCTGATGATCGCCCAGGCGCTGCAACGGACCAAGAACATCGTGCTTGCCACGGGCGTTCACCTCCTTCCCTACCATCACCCTGCCGAGTTGGCCCACCGGGTGGCCTACCTGGACCACCTGGCTCAGGGAAGGTTTATGTTCGGCATCGGTTCCGGCGGGCTGCCCAGCGATTACGAGTTATTCGACGTGGACGGCAACGCTGGGGAGCACCGGGAGATGACCCGGGAATCTCTCGACATCATCTTGAAGATCTGGGAGAACCAGGGCCCCTTCCAGTACAAAGGGAAGTTCTGGAACGTCAACATCCCCGAGACCATGTTTGGTTCCCTGAAATATTTCCTAACTCCCTACCAAAAGCCCCACCCGCCCATCGGCGTCGCGTCGGTGAGCATCGGGTCCGAGACCCTGAAGATAGCCGGTGAGTACGGGTTCATTCCCCTGAGCCTGGGGTTGAACAACGAGTACATCGCCAGCCACTGGGAGGCCATCGAAGAAGGCGCCAGCAGGACGGGCAGGACCCCTTCCAGGAATGATTGGAGGATAGTCCGCGACGTTTTCGTCGCCGATACCGACGACGAAGCCTACGACGCCGCCGTCAACGGCATGCTGGGCCGGGTGTGGCGAGACTACCTGCTGCCCCTGTTTGACGCCTTCGACCTGCTGAAGGTGTTCAAGCACGACTCAGAGCTTCCCGACTCGGCGGTGACTCCCGAATACATGGCGGAACACCTGTGGCTCATCGGCTCGCCGGACACGGTGGAAACCAAGCTGCGCGGGTTGTACGACGCTTCGGGAGGGTTTGGGACGCTGCTGGTGCTCATTTACGACTATATGGACGACCAGGCCCGATGGGAGAAATCCATGAATCTACTGGCACAAGAGGTTATGCCGAGATTGGCCGGCCTGGCGCCGGATTAGGCACGCCGTCCCGGGTCCACGTCAACGCCTCCAACGGCGATTCAGGCCTGCTTGGTCCTCAGCGGACGGCTCATCTTGTGGAGGTATTTAAGCATTTCCACATTGGAGCCGATGACGGTGGTTTCGTGGTACGAGATGGATTTTTCCAGGCAGAAGGCTTTGACGATGTCCCGGACCTTGCGCAGGTTTTTCCGCGGCATGCTGGGGAACAGATGGTGCTCGATCTGATAGTTCAGCCCGCCGTAGACAATGTCGGTGATGGGATGGGGCATGACGTTGCGTGACGTCAACACCTGGTGGCGTAGAAAGTCCGGTTTCTTGTCAGGGTCCACGATGGGCATGCCTTTATGGTTGGGCGCAAATGTGCCTCCCATCAGGAGACCGGCCACCGCCTGATGGACCACCAGGAACAGCGCCCCTTGCCACGGACCCAGCAGGAAAAACAGCAAGCTCAGGTAGATAACGGCGTGGGCAGCCATCAGCAGCGGTTCCAGCACCGGGTATTTCACTTCCTTGCCCTGAACGACGTAGCTAATGCCG
This sequence comes from Chloroflexota bacterium, assembly GCA_022562335.1. GTDB lineage: Bacteria > Chloroflexota > Dehalococcoidia > Lucifugimonadales > UBA3495 > Io17-Chloro-G2. The sequence continues at coordinate 1,685 of JADFPM010000272.1, read as the reverse complement.
CCGAAGCGCAGGCTTATGGAGGACAACATCAAGATGGGATAGAAGAAGAATGCCTGGTACCTGACTATCAGCCGCGATAAACCTTTTTTACTTAAAGCCTGTTCCTCGGTGAATGCCAGGACCGAGACCTCGATATCGCCGTCTTCTTCCAAAACGTTGGGATTGGCGTGGTGCCGATTGTGCTTTTCTATCCACCAACTCAGGTCCATGGCCACGAAGAACGTGGCCAGCAGACCCAGCACCTCATTTTTCCGGGCCGACCGGGCTATCTGATAATGCCCGGCGTCATGGCCAATGAATGACATTTGGGAGAAGGAGAAGCCGACGAAGACGGCGTTGAGCAAGTGCACCCACAGGCTGTCCGCCGTCACCATGATGGTCAAGCCGACGCCGTACATGGCCACGGCTATCAGGACCTTCATGGTGTAGTAGATGGGTTGTTTGTCCAAGAGGCCTGCTTGCCTGACCCGGCGCCGCAACTCCAGATATTCGTCGTTCCGGCCGGAGCCGGGGGGGATGGTAGATTCGCGCCGTGGCGGTGGCGACGATACGACGGCAACAGCGCCGGAACCAACTTCATCATCCGCCAACGTGACTCCGGCAGCCGTTAAAATATTTGAATCTTGGGAATATTGGTCGGTCATTCAGTTCATATCCTTTCCAGCCCATGGGTTACGCCGTCCTGAAGTTGGCGTCGGGGTATACGGCCAAAGGGTCTCGGAATAAACCCTGACTTTGGTCGAATCGCCTGGCCGCGGCCGGCGGGTCAGGGCAGAGGCTCCTGGGCGATCAACCGGCCGTTTTCTATGGTAACGTTGGTGGACCACATGCGGGCGTTTGGGCCGTTGACGCAGACACCTTCTTTATACTCAAAACGCCATCCGTGGTCCGGGCACATAAAGCAGGTCCCCCAATCCACGACCTCACCGCCGTGATGGGGGCATACCGTGGAAAGAAGCATATATCCGTCTTTGCCCTGCACCAAGAAATAGGACTCTTTATCGGTCTCGATCAGCGCCGGGAATTGGGTGAAATCGCTTTCAGCGCCCAGGTCCATGGGTCGATGCCCCCTTAACGCATTTCAAGTGAACACGTGAAGCAATCACGTGAAGAATTCGGGTAACGGTATCTCCAGCTACCTATCTGGAAGCCGTGCTAGTATAGCCTACGATGGTGGCAGCCTCAAGGGAAAGGGCCCGCCGGATTTGACCAATCAGGCGGTAACGGCCACCCACTGGCTTTCATGGCCGCCAACAGCCAAGACCGGGCCCACGGCAGACGATCCCCATCAACCGTCAATCTTCTCCGAAGAACCGCCGGGGATTATCCACCATGATCGCATCAATGTCTTGGTCCGTGGCGCCCAGCTCTTTAAGCCTGGGCAAGACCCGGCGAGTGATGAACAGATACCCATCGGGATTGAACGCCTTCCGTTGTTCCGCCAGTTCCTCGGTCGGCTGGGTGCTGGGGACCGAATTATCGTGGGAGAGCATCAGCCGATGGGCGAACCCGGCGTCGATCAGTTGCTTGACCACCTCGGTCCGCCGCTCCCAGTTGGGAGTTTCCGCCGTGCGTCCCCCAGGATAGCGGTCCAAACCCAACCACACGCCTTTATTCAGCAGTCCCAAAAGATAATCCAGGTCGGTATCGTCGTTGCTATGGCCCACGTAGACCCGGTTGAGATC
>JADFPM010000027.1 GCA_022562335.1 Chloroflexota bacterium | reverse complement strand
GTCTCCGCCCTACGCCGGCTCCCGCAGCCACGGCGCTTCCTCAACCAACGCCCACCTCAGCGGCAGTGGCACCAACTACCACTCCCAGACCAACGCCTACCGCCACGCCCGCGCCGCGGGCAACATCCGCACCGCTGCCCACCACGACGCCGGTTCCGATCCTATCGATACCACCTACTTCGCCGCCGCCCTCACCCACCCCTTTAATGGTTCCGACGCCTGCTCCAACGCCGGATCCGGTGGGGAGCGCCGGTCCCACGCCGAGTCCTCAATCACGGTGGACCGGTCCCGCCGAATGCCAGGGCGGCGACGTAGCCTACACAGCACCCCCGGTGAGGCTGGAAGACATCCGGATCATCGAGCCCATGGGCAAACTCCACGGCAGTCACGTCACCCCCACCGACCATACCTATATCGGGCACAACCAGATCACCGTGTTTGAAGAGCACCAAACCGCGGTGCAGGCGGGCCAGGACCCCCAACCGTGGGCGCCGGCGGTGGATGTCATGTCCCCGGCCGACGGTTACATCACCGATATACAGGCCTTCCCGTTCGGCCCGGCGCCCTTTGGGTTCACCGGTATCCTGCAGGACTACCGGATGGAGATTTGGCACACCTGCGCCGTTGCCACCATATTCATCCACCTGGCAGGTCTGGCGCCGGAGATCCTGATGGTCACCGGCGGCATTCCCGGCGGAAGTTCTTGGTCTCTCCACAGTAATGGCGGCAAATCCATCCCGGTAAAAGCCGGACAGGTGATCGGCAAGATCGGCGCCCGAAGTGTGGACTATAGCGTTCACGACAACCGGGTGGTGTTGGACGGTTTTGTCGTACCTTCTCACTACCAGGGAGAGCCCTGGAAGATCCACACGGTGGACCCATTCGGCTTTTTCACCGAGCCGCTTAAGTCCCAGATGCTGGCCAAAAGTCCCAGGACCGCCGAGCCCAGGGGTGGCCGGATCGACTACGACGTAGACGGGCGTCTGGTGGGCAACTGGTTCCTGGAAGGAACGGTGGATTATTCGGGTGGGTCAACGCCAACTTTTTGCGGCAATAGGCCGTGCCCCTATTGGACCGGGCATCTATCGATCGCCTACGACCACATGGACCCCGGCCAGATCAGGATCTCCATCGGCGCCGATGTGGGTATCGGACAAGAGCTTTGCCGGGTCTGCGACTCGGTCTACGGCGTGCTGGGCAACTCGCCCGATCCCGCCGGCATCAGCACCCGATCCGGAATGGTGAAATACGGCTTGGTGGCCCGGGAACACACCGGAGAATACCGGGTGGCCACCATAAACATCGAGAGCCAGGTCCTGGGCACGTTTCTGGTGGAGATGACGGACCAACGCACCATCAAGATGGAGGTGGTGGCAGGCAGCCGTCCTGACCAGGTGGGCGGCTTCTCCCAGGCGGCAAAAATCTATCATAGGTGATGCGGCGGGAGCTGAAACGCCGGCTTCCCGCCCAACAGCGGCCCTCGGCCAAAAGCTCTCTGATGATGGCCGCGGCATCCGGAGGCCGTGATGAGATCCACGACCATGCTGAGAACCAAATTAAGGGACTGGGTGGGACGCGGGGAGGCGGCAAGCCTTTCACGTGATTCCGCACCACCGGAAACCCTTGACGATCCAAAAGGCGGCGGTTTTTCCCACCGGCTGCTGGACGCCGCGGGAATCCGGCTGATCCCGGATGAAACGGTCAAGTCTGCCCTGTGGTGCGTCCGCCGGCGAAGCAGCTTCATCCTTACCGACCGGAGGCTGATCTACGCCAAGAGGGAAGGCAGGGAGGCCACGGCCCACTGGGCTGAGTTATCCGAGGTGAAAACGGCCGGGGTGTCCCGCACCGGCAGGAACCACCCATTGTTGGCCGCCGGAGCGGTCTGCTGGTCGGCGGGCATCGCCCTGGCCTTTGTCGCAGGTTTTTGGGGATTGGCTCCCTTGCTGCTGATGGGGGCAGGGTTGGCCGGGGCTTGGTTGGTGTCCGAAGGTAAGGCCACCGTTTACGTCAGCCTGGGCGGGCAGCAAGTGCAAGGGGAAGTCGCCAAGAGGGACCGGCGGCGGGCATCCGAATTCGTGAACCTGTTGTTTGAGCTAAAGCAGCGTTAAAGTCCATCTCATCGCTTTCTCAATTTTCTTAGATTCGCGTCCCAACCTGGCGCCGGCGTCCTTGCCCGCCCGCCGGGGTGATAGACTGGCGTCGTGTTTTGGCGCGGAGCTGCCGCCGGTTCGGCAAAACTGCCCGGCAGTACCGCCCCGAGAACGCCGGTCAGCAGCGGCAAACGGGCTGACCAACGCTAGCCGATCTATCTGGGGCGAAACAATCCTGACCCCGGCATTGGGCGCTTTCCATCACTAAATCACAACCTGATACGTTACGAACGGTGATCAACTGGCGTCCCAAAACGCCCTTCTTCTACGGATGGCTGGTCCTGGGAATGGTGGCCCTGGGGGCCTTCGTGGCCACCAGTATCGCGGGAGTGGTGCTGGGCGGGATACAAGGCTTCATATTTGAGGACACCGGCTGGAGCCGCAGCACCATCGGCCTGGCTGCCGGGACGGGGGTATTGGCCTCTGGACTGGTGGCCCCTTTTGTAGGGAGGCTGGCCGACCGTTACGGCGCCCGTTGGCTGATCCCGTCGGGGACCTTTTTTCTGGGCATCTGCCTGTTTTCATTCATTTGGGTCCACTCGATCTGGCAATTCTTCCTCATCGCCATAGTTGCCAGGGCCATCAGCCAGCCCCTGCTCATCGGCATCGTGCCCCGTACCGTGGCGGTCAACTTCTTCCGCCGCCGCCGCAACCTGGCCCTGGCGTTGACCGGTATGTTTCGCCCCGTCAGCGGGGCCATCAACATCCAGTTGTTCGCCCTCCTGGCCATGGCGATCGGTTGGCGAACCACCTTCCAGCTGCTTGGCATCTTCAGCCTGTTGCTGACGCTGCCCATGATCTTGATAATCCGCCGCCAACCCGAAGACATCGGCCTGATGCCCGACGGCGACGTTTCTGGAGAGCCGGAGAGCGCCGATCTTTCCACCGGCAGGTCCAGAACCGCCTCAAGTCCGGAAACGGCCGCCGAATACCAGTGGACTCCCAGGGAGGTATTTCATACCAGGTCCTATTGGTTGATCGCCGTCACCACTTTCCTAATGGTCATGGCCAGCACCGGCATCGCCTTCAACATAGTGCCCTACTTCCAGGAAAGCGCCCATTTGAGCTCCACCCAGGCCGTGGGCGTGTTGAGCCTCAGCACCTCCCTGGCGCTGGCGAACCTGATCTGGGGGTACGTATCCGATAGGGTCAATCCCAGGCACAGCTTGTTGGGCGTGATGATCTTTATGACCGGCCTGGTCATTTTCCTATTCACCATCAGGTCGGTCTACGCCGCCTACGTATTTGGCGCCCTTTGGGGAATAGGCAACGGCGCGCTGGAGGTCCTGATATACATGCTGCTGGCCCGTTACTTCGGAAGGGGCTCTTTCGGCAGCATCACCGGCGCTCTGCGGCCGTTCGAAGCGGCGGGGCTAGGGCTGGGACAGATATTCGGGGGCCTGGTCTACGACCTTACCGGCAGTTACCACGGCCTATTCTATGAATCCATCGTCGCCTACCTGCTGGCCGTAGTTTTCCTGTTCCTGGCAGCACAACCGGCCCGCGCCAGGCCGGTCCCGCCTGAAATACCTGCAGGCACGTGAACTGGGCCGGGAGGCGCCGCGGGCGTTGCCTAGTATCCGGCATCTCCGTCTCCCGAACTCCCGCTGCCGGCGCCAGAGGTCTCTCCGCTTGAAGATGCCTCCACCGTCACCGTCGCGTTCATCCAGGGATGGAACACGCAGGTGTATGGAAAGACGCCCGGCTGGCCGAAGGTCATGCTGAAGGACTCACCCAGGTCCAGACCGCGGCTGTTCCAAGCCATATCATCGACTCGAGCGGAGATGCCGTCTTTGCCCGAGGTTGTGGTGTGTCCCTCTTCATCCAGATTGGTCCAGGTGACCGTGACGCCGGCAAGTATGGTGATATCGGGCAGTATGAAGTCGACGATATCGGCCTGAACCATTGAAGGGTCTGCTGAAGGGTCTGCAGTTGGTTCAGCCGCGGGGGCGCTGGTGGCGGCCGGTTGTACCGGCGGCTCCGTCGTTGGGCCGGACTGTGTGGTGGCGGGAGGTACGGACGTCGCGGGCAGACCCGGTGTTGCGCCCGGGGTTTCGTCCCGCGTCTCGTTGGGAGTAGGCGTGGCAGGATCGGCGGGAACTTCGGTAGCGCTCTGGCGGGACGTTATCGACGCCGTGGCGGCAGGAGCCACGGTATCTGCCGGGGTAAGAGGGGTGGCCAAAGGCGGCGGCGCACCGCAGGCCAGTACCAGCAAAAATATCCCCGGAACGGCTATGATTGAAATGGCCAGTTTCATGAAAGCTCCCATCCCCTTGGTCGGGTATTGTCCAACGTCAGGCAATACGATATCAGACACCGTTTGGATCAGGCGAGTGATATAATTTGCCCGTCCCAATTCATGCGAAATTAGGAGTGACCCATGCAGAGCAGCGAAATCCGATTGACCGAGCTCTCCCACACTGCCGGTTGAGCCGGAAAGCTCAGCCTTGAGGCCCTGGTTCAGGTCCTAAAACAACTACCCATCGTGGAACATCCGGATCTCTTGGTGGGCAACCAGACGGGAGACGACGCCGCCGTTTACAAGATCAACGACCAGACGGCGCTGATATTCACCGTGGACTTTTTCCCGCCCATCACCGACGACCCTTACCAATTCGGGGCCATCGCCGCCGCCAACGCCCTGAGCGACGTCTACGCCATGGGCGGCAAGCCGCTGATGGCTTTGAACGTGGTGGGGTTCCCCGCCGATCTGGCCAAAGACATGCTGGCCGACGTCCTTAAGGGCGGTTACGCCAAGGCGGCCGAAGCCGGTTGCTTGATCGTGGGCGGTCACACCGTCGATGACCCGGAACCCAAATACGGCATGGCGGTCATCGGCATCGTGGAGCCGGGAAAACAGGTGACCAACGCCGGCGCCAAAGCCGGGGATGTGCTGGTACTGACCAAGCCCCTGGGTACCGGCATCATCACCACCGCGGGCAAGCAGGGCAAAGCATCCGCAGAGGTCATGCAGGGCGCTTTGGACACAATGGCCACCCTGAACCGGGCTGCGGCCGAGGCGATGGTGGCCGTGGGCGTCAACGCCTGCACCGACGTCACCGGATACGGCCTTATGGGGCACCTGAGGGGAATGGTCCGGGCCAGCGAAGTGGGCGCAACCATCAACGCGTCGGCGGTCCCCGTGCTGCCGGGCACCTGGGAGTTGCTGGATCAGGACATCGCTCCCGGAGGAACCCACCGGAACCTCGACAGCGTTAGCGACTCGGTAAAATGGCATCCCGAGCTGACCCAGCGTCAACAGATAATGCTGTGCGACGCCCAGACCTCGGGTGGATTACTCATCTCCGTGCCCAAAGCCAAACTACCGGAACTTTTGTCAAAGCTGGAGGCCGCAGAGACACAGGTAGCCGCGGTGGTGGGCGAAATCACCCAAGGACCCGCGGGACAGATATCAGCGCAACCGTAACCGGTTGACCCGCCATCCAAATTTAGACCCCATAACCAGGTTTCGGCGGCGGCCAAATCTGGATAACCCAAGAGTAAACTTCACAGAGAACGGCCCTGCCCGCCTCGGGCAGGGCTGGCGATAGAGGTGCCCTTTGAAGCGGCCAGATCAGATCAAAGACGCTCCCAGCCTGGGCCCCGAAAGCCGGGTGCCGCCGGGCCAGTTTTTGACCACCAAATTCCCTGTTTTGACCTACGGTTCCACGCCCAAGGTGGACCTGGCCACCTGGAGATTCCGGGTCTTTGGACTTGTAAGCCAGGAGATCGAACTGGATTGGAAAGGTTTCGCGGACCTAGGTTGGACCACCATCACCGCCGATTTCCACTGCGTCACCCAGTGGAGCGCCCTGGACAACACCTGGGAGGGAGTCCCTCTTAGCCGGTTGGTGGCTATGGCACAACCCAATGGGGAAGCCAAATTCGTCATGGCCCACTGCTTTGGCGGATACAGCACCAACCTGCCCCTTGATATAGCCCTGGATGAAGGTTTTTTGGCCCATAAACAAAATGGGGAGGAATTGGGAGAAGGCCACGGTTGGCCCCTTCGTCTGATCGTTCCCAGCCGTTACGCTTGGAAAAGCGCCAAATGGCTGAACGGCATCGAGTTGATGGCCGAAGATAAGCCGGGGTTTTGGGAAGAACGCGGCTACAATAACAACGCCGACCCCTGGAAGGAAGAACGGTTCTGGCCGGAATTGACCAAGTAAAGGCGGGGCCGCAACAACGGCTGGTATCAAATAAGCAACAGGCCCCTGATGATCAGGGGCCTGCATTCATCTTAGCGATGCGGGGCTACGCCGCTTTAGGGCCTGCGGTGGCCGCCATCTTTCTCTCTGTCTCTTTCCCAGTCAGTGCTGGCGCTTCCGAATCCTTCATGTAACCGCACTGCAGACAGTTTAAGTATTTTCCGAATACGTCTTCGTTGAGATATAGATCTCCATGGCATCGGGGACAGACCTTGAATTTGATCATTTCGTACACCACCCTGACTGGGGTAAAAACCTCCTGAAGTTTTATCTGTGCCGCATTATAGACCTTGACACGGTCCATATCAAGTCCTATCATATGCATTGTCACAACCGTCTGGCCGAATATCGGATCCAAGCCCTTGAGCATTCCCTAGACTTTGTGACTGGCGTTGCTTAATATACGTTGTGGACCACCAGTTTGTATTCACCATACTGTGCGGCTGGTGAACCGTCTGTTCCGAGTTTGATTCAGGGAGCTTGGCGAGAACCGGAATATGTACTACAGGCCAAAACGTCAGGTGGAAACCCAAAAACGGGCCGGACCCCAAACGCCGCCGCTGCGGCCACAAAATGCGTCATTGGCTAAAACCGGGCAAGAGGCTGAACCGCAGACACCGCAACCCGGCGCCGGCTCCCAAGACCGCCCTATGGCGCAAGATCCTCCCCTGGTCATGGAGGGCGTCTATATCATCAGCGTAGCCGCTCGAATCCTGGAAATGCACCCCCAGACCCTGCGCAAATACGAGCGTCTGGGACTGATAAATCCCGGCCGTACCATCGGCATGCTGAGGCTCTACTCCCGGGATGACATCCGCAAGGTGCGGCTGATACAGCATTTGGTGAGCAACCTGGGTATGAATCTGGCAGGCGTCGAGCATACCCTGGGAATGGTGGAGAGCCTGCTGCGGATGAAGCAGCGCCTGGCCGGCTACGCCCAGAGCCACCCCGAAACAGGTCATATGAAAGAAGCTGTCGAACAGGAATTGGCCCGGGTCTTTCAGGAAATGAATCTGCCGGTGGACGATTGATCCTCTTAACTCAAATGGGTTTGCCGGGAAGATGCGGTCCAGGGTCTTTCAATCCTCCCGAGAAATACTATCCCAAAGGAAATAACAGTGCATTCTCAATATAGAGAACCCTCACCCTCAGTCCCTCTCCCATCGGGAGAGGGATGCCCTCGATGAAATCGGAGGCTGGGTGAGGGCGCCGCGATGATAGAAAACCCCATAAGCGTCAACCAGGAATAAATAGATGGCCGAAGAACCCCAAAATACAGAACACGAGAACGGCGCGCACCAAGATGCCGCATCGGATGCAGCTTCCCAGGAAGCTGTCATCATAGACATCGAATCCGCCGTCTTCGCTGAACTGCCCTGGGAAGAGCAGGTGGGGACTCTGAGAGAGATACTGCAAGAATCCCGGACCCAAACCGCCCAAAATTTGGACCTGGCCCAGCGGGCTCAGGCCGAAATGGCCAACCAGCGGCGGCGTTCCGACGAAGAACGAATCTCCCAGGGGAAGTATTCCAACGGCAGGCTGATCGCCAAACTGCTGCCGGTGGTGGAAGAATTGGCCCTGGCCATGGGCCTCGTCGAAGACAATAATGGAGTAGAAACGTCAGGGGATGATGCGCAGGACGCCGAATCTTCCCCCGAATCCTCCTGGATCCAAGGGGTCAGGCTGATCCAGCGAAAATTTATGACCCTGTTGGAATCCGAGGGAGTCACAACCATCGACGCCGTGGGGACCGTGTTCAACCCCCTGGAACACGAAGCTTTGGGCACCGATGAATCAACCGAGTACCCTCCCGGCCACGTTATAAAAGCGGTCCGCCAAGGGTACCGGCTGCACGACAGGATAATCCAGCCCGCCCAGGTCATCGTGGCGCGCGAGCCTCAAGACGTGGGAAAGGGCGATACCAGTAGCGAAGTAAAGGAGACAGACAATGGCTAAAGTCCTGGGCATCGATCTGGGGACTACCAACTCGGTGGCGGCGGTCATCGAAGCCGGCGAGCCCGAAATAATAGAGAACGCCGAAGGCGCCCGCACAACACCGTCGGTGGTGGCGGTCAACACCAAGACCGGCGAAAGGTACGTGGGCCAGGTGGCCAAACGCCAAGCGGTCACCAACCCGGAGAACACCCTGTTTTCGATAAAACGGCTCATGGGCCGCAAATTCGACGACCCCGAGATCCAACAGGCGCTGAAACGCCTGCCCTACAAGATCGTCAAAGCCAAAGACGGCGACGCCTACGTTGAGATGGCTGGGGAAGCCCACGCGCCGCCTCAGATATCCTCCTTCGTTCTCCAGAAGATCAAACAGGACGCCGAGGCCAAGCTGGGAGAGAAGATCACCCAGGCGGTTATCACCGTGCCCGCCTACTTTAACGACGCCCAACGCCAGGCCACCAAGGACGCGGGCACCATCGCGGGCTTGGAGGTTTTGCGGATCATCAACGAGCCCACCGCCTCGTCCCTGGCCTACGGCCTGGACAAAAAACAGACCGATGCTACGATCGCCGTGTTCGACCTGGGCGGCGGCACTTTCGACATCACCATCCTTCAGATGGGCGATGGAGTGTTCGAAGTCAAATCAACCAATGGCGACACATTCCTGGGTGGTGACGACTTCGACCAGGCGATCCTGGATTGGCTCAACCAGGAATTCCTTCAAGAGACCGGCATCGACCTCAGCAAAGACCGCATGGCTCTGCAACGGCTCCGCGACGCGGCCGAGCGGGCCAAAGTGGATCTTTCCAGCGTGGTGGAGACGGAGATAAACCTGCCTTTCATCACCGCCGATGCCAGCGGGCCCCAACACCTGGTCAAAAGCTTGACCCGGGCAAAGTTGGAGCAGTTGGTGTCCGACCTGATCGACCGCACCGAAGGCCCCTGCCACCAAGCTCTGAAAGACTCCGGCGTCAGCGCCGACAGCATCGACGAAGTTGTCTTGGTGGGCGGCATGACCCGCATGCCTGCCGTGCAGGAAAAGGTTAAAGGTATTTTCGGCAAAGACCCGGCGCGCAACGTCAATCCAGATGAAGCCGTGGCCCTGGGCGCGGCCATCCAGGCGGGCATCCTGTCCGGCGAAGTCAGCGACATCGTGTTGTTGGACGTGATCCCTCTAACCTTGGGGTTGGAGACGCTGGGCAGCGTGATGACCACACTCATCGAGCGAAACACCACGATTCCCACCCGCAAGAACGAGACGTTCACCACCGCGGCCAACGGCCAGACCAGCGTGGACATCCACGTGTTGCAGGGCGAACGGTCCATGGCCACGGACAACAAGTCCATAGGCCGCTTCATGCTGGACGGAGTTCTGCCTGCGCCCCGGGGGGTACCCCAGATCGAGGTCGCCTTCGATATCGACGCCAACGGCATCCTCAGTGTATCGGCCACGGACAAAGGCACCGGCAAGGAGCAGAAGATCGTGATCCAATCCGGTTCGGGGCTCTCCCCGGAAGATATCGAACGCATGGTCGACGAGGGCAAATCCCACGAAGCCGAAGACCAGCAGAAACGGGCCGGGGTGGAGACCCGCAACCAGGCCGACTCCCTGGTCTACACCACCGAAAAACTGCTGGAAGACAACGCCGACAAAGTGCCATCGGAGTTGAAAGAGGAAGTCGAAGGCAAGATCGCCACGCTAAAGACGGCCGTGGCCAGCGAAAACACGGCCGAGATGCAAACGGCCATGAATGACCTGAACGAGTCCATGCAGCGCCTGGGGGAGGCCGTCTACTCCCAGGCCACCCCGCCCGAGGACGCCCCCGAGGGTGAGGGACCTCCACCCGATGAGGGTGAGTCGGGTGACGACACCGTGGAGGGTGAGTTTCGAGAAGTGTAAAACCCAGGGTCTACCCCCATTACGTCCCATTGGCAACGTCTGTTATAATGGCGATGCCGTTATCCTCGCAAAGGCCAAACCTCGCAATTTTTAGGTTAAACCTGTCGGAGAGGAAATGACCGCAAAAGAAAGCGCAGACCAAGAAGTGGCAGCTACCAACGCCACCGACGATATGAATACCGAAGATCAAGCGCCCGAAAATATCGCTGAAAACCTATGGGTGATCGATGGGGTGGAATCTCCCCTTACGCCGTTGCAGTTCCATTACCTCAGCCTATTGCAACGCCTCATCACGTTGAAAAACGATTACCAGACTGACCCGTCCTACGAAAAGTGGATGATGGACGCCATCAACAAGTCCATCTACTCCTCTCTTCGCGATTGCATCGAAGCCAACATAGGCGACGTGGCCAAGGATTTGCTGCAAAGAGAGCACCACGTAAATTAGCCGGTCGTAGGCCGACCTCAGCCGTCTTTCGGTGTATTGGTTCCCAGATAAGCTCGTCCCCATCACCGGGGTCTTGCGGTTTAAAATTTGATCCCCCATCCCCCGTTATCCAGGGAATGGGGGATTTCTCATCCTGACTCAGGGCCCGTAAATCCAGGCCCTCGATTCAAGCATTTAGGGAATGTACCGGAAACACCTCTTGCTTGATGGCGGCCGTGCTTTCCTCGGCGAACCTGCGGGCATCACGGCGGACGTCGGCGGGAATCTCCACGTTGATGGTGTCCCTTAAATCACCCGTTCCCAAAAGCTCGGCGAACCCCGCCGGCAACCGGTCCGGCCATTCCACGTCCAGCATCACCCCGTAGGCCAACGTCCACCCCCTGGCGACGGCGCTAAGGTCGTAACCCCCGCCGCCCATGGCCAGCCACGGTATTCCCAAAGCAGCCAGCTCTCGAATCGCCGCCACGTAGCCACGGGTGGTGACCTGGAGATGGGTCAATGGGTCGCTGTGGTAGCTATCGATACCCAACTGGGTGACCAATACGTCGGGAGCGAAGGCCCGCAGCAGGGGCGGCACGATCTCTCCGAACGATTCCAGGTAAAGATCGTCTCCCGTGTAGGGATAGAGGGGCAGGTTCACCGAGTAGCCGACTCCGGCGCCAATCCCCACTTCGTCAACGTGGCCCGATCCGGGAAAAAGGAACTGGCCCGACTCGTGGACGGAAATGGTCAATACCCTGGGGTCGTCGAAAAAAGCGTTCTGCACGCCGTCGCCGTGGTGGGCATCGATGTCCACGTAGGCCACTCGCCAGCCCTGGGCCAGGAAATATTTCACCGCCAGGGCAGGATCGTTGAACACGCAGAATCCCGAAGCGTGCCCAGGCGCGGCGTGGTGCAGCCCTCCCGAGATATTGAACGCGACGTCCACCTGTCCTTGGGCCACCATCTCCGCCGCCACCAGCGTGCCGCCGGTGCTGAGGGCCGCAGCCTCGTACATGCCTGGGTAGGTTGGGTTATCCCCGTGAATGGTGAAATTAAAACGGCTCATGTCTTGGCCCGAATGCCCCAAGCTGAACCGCTTAACCGCCTCGATATAATCTTGGGTATGCAGCCAGCCCAGCTCTTCTTCACTGGCCGGACGGGCCGGGGTCAAACGCGAAGTGTTCTCGTCAAACGCCCCGTAGGCCTTGAGCAAGTCAAAGGTGTTTTGCAACCTGACGGGCCGCATGGGGTGGTCCGATCGTAGCTGGTGTTGGGACATCGCCTCGTCATACACGAACGCTGCCCGGCGGGTCATGTCTCACCCCCAAAGACGCGAATCTTCCTGCTTAAAATCACCGGCGCCCGACGGCCAAAGCCGCCGGCCCAGGACCAAATGGAACGCCCACCGCAGAATACCTCACGCCTAGATGGGAATCAACTGAGGGGGCATCGCCAGCGGCCGGGTCAACCGGGTACTCGGGCCTGGGGTTGAACGGGCCGCCGGTCTTCCGGGGCTGGCTGTCGGTGCCTCCAAAATGGGGAAAATCCCCCAGAACCCCACTCCTGAAACTTCAGCCCAACAGGGTACACTATCAAGTGATTGCCAAACCGCAGACGGTACCTTTTGTTTTGACTGCGGCCCGCCGGTGGAAACCGGCACCAGAATTGAGTCCGCCCAACCGGGTTTTAACCCGGCGGCGTGACCACTTAGAGGCGCCAGAGGAGATTTGTAATGGTGAACGGATATGCCAATTCTTTAGATACCAGGCTACAACAGGCGGAGGAAGCAGAGGCGGAACTGGAAAGACTGGAACCGCTGGCCGCCGAAGCTCCCCAACTGCGAGAGCAAAAAGCCAAGTTGGAACTGGACCGAGAACGCCAGAAAAAACGGGAATCCGCAATGCAGGCGGCCACCAAATCGACCGAGTCGGCAGCCGAGATGCAGAAGCTGGTCTCCGAGTTTTTGGGCACCGCTGCCATCGCCGTGAAGGAACTTTACACCGTGCTGAAGGAGATCGACACCCACCGTCGTGAGGCCTCCCAAGCGCTGGCGATAGCCGACCGGGTTGATTACGACATCGAGGTCGAGAAGGGCGAAGAGCACGAGCGTTCGTTGGACCGTAATACCGATGGATTGTCCTACGTCCTGGCCGCCAAGCATGGCGAACCCAAGGTTAGGCAGATGCTGGAAGAGCTCGATCCTGAATTCAACTTCCTGCGGGACTGCTACATCGGCGAGCAGCTTCACCGGGACTTGGCGGACTTCGTTATCCGGCACGCGGTGCAGCAGCCACACGCCTCGGAGGCTCAGATTGTTTCTGACCCCGGTGAACCGGTGGAGGCTTAGGCACCCCTTCCGGTTACCGGAGAGTTATCTCCGGTGGTCCCTGGACGCACCCGGCCTTGATTGACCGAGGGAACGACCCAGGCTTGACGCTTACCAACGGCCTAGGTACCATGCCCGTACCGTAGCTAGCGTCCAATCCTGGGTCTCTTCTTGGGTTCACCCGCCCGCCAAGGCCCGCCCATCACATGGTGAAGCATGGCTTGGAGCCGGACCATCCTACCCTCGTCCCTCATACTGATACTCATAACCGCTGTCGCCTCGGCGTGTTCCAGCCAGTTACTCGCTCCTTCGTCGCCGATCCCGCCGAGTCCCAACGAACCGCCAACTACCGCACCGGCCACGGCACCGGCCACGCAGGCCGGCAACTGCCACGGCGCCTTCGCCTACACTTAACCTCGCTGCCGCCCCGGCAGTCACACCCAAACCAGCCACGCCAACGGTTTCAATCGATGGGGTTGATCCGGACCAGATAGCCAGGGACCGCTTGGCCGAGACAGCTTTTGAGTACACCACCCTGCTGGCTCAAGACTTGGGCCCCAGAGCCAGCGCCACGGACCAAGAAAAAGCGGCAGCGGATTTTCTGGCCCGCGAATTTGCCGGCATGGGCTACCAGGTTGAGATCCAACCCTTCACCGTCAGAACACTTTCGCCCGAGGATTCCGGCCTTACATTTGACCCGCCGCCTGGGACCACGGTTGCGCCGGAGGGCATAGACGACATCCAGATCAACCTGTTGTCGGGAACCGCGACGGGTGAAGCTTCGGGCATCCTTACTCCAGTGAACCTGGCCATGCGAGATGACATACCAGAAGGGGGATTGGAAGGCCGGGTCGCCCTGATCCAGCGGGGAACCATTACCTTCCGTCAAAAGGTGGACCGGGCCGGCCAGGCGGGAGCGGTGGCGGCAGTCATATACAACAACGTTGCGGGTGATTTTCGTGGCACCCTGGGCAGGCCGGATCCCGATTCAAGCTCCATTCCCGTGGTATCTATTTCCAAAGAAGACGGTGCGAAACTTCTGGAACTGCTGGTCCAAGGGGAGATAATAGCCACGGTTTCAGTGGTGCGTAACGAACTGGCGTCCAGGAACGTCATAGCTGAAAAGCCCGGACCGGGAGATCAAGTCGTTGTGTTGGGCGCCCACTACGACTCGGTGCCCGGCCTGTCCGGCGCAAACGATAATGCCGCCGGCACCGCGGTCCTGCTGACCGTCGCCAAGAGTCTGGCCGGAGTGGACCTCCCCTTTACGGTTAGGTTCATACCCTTTGGTTCCGAGGAACTGGGCCTCCGGGGCAGCGGGGCTTACATAGATTCATTGACCGATGAAGAAGTGGCTCGCATCGCCGCCATGATGAATTTCGACACTTTGGCCACCGGTTCCGAGCTCAATATATTGGGCGCCAGGAAGTTTACCAGCCTGGGCATAGATTTGGGCCAGAGTTTGGATATCCCGGTCACGCGGACGTCGTCGCCGGTTGGATCCAGCAGCGACCATGCCACCTTTCAACGGGAGGGCATACCGGTGATCATGTTCACCGCCCCTGATTTCTCCAGGATTCACACGGAACAAGACACAATGGAATTCGTTCAGGCCGATCTGCTGGGAGACTCGGCCCGGTTGGCGCTGGCCATGCTGCAAGCGCCCGAGTTTCCCGGCGGTCCTTAGCCCTGCGTTGAACGCCCATGGGCCTTTGAGGGATGTATCGATGGCCGATGGGCCTCTTAAAATCCCTGAACCGTCTTTAGGAGTCAAATATGAGATTCGGACTATATAGCTCCATCGCCGACCCTCCCGGGGGCGAAGACCTGGCCAGCCGGGTGGAAGAGGTGGTGGAAGAGGCTCAGTCGGCGGAAGAGCACGGGTTTGATTCCATATTCTTCGGAGAGCACCACCAGGACAAAGACGGATTTCTGCCGTCGCCGTTGATCGTGGCGTCGGCCGTCGCGGGGGCCACCCGGCGGCTCAACGTCGGGACCTCGGTGATCCTCCTGCCGTTGCACCACCCGGTGCATCTGGCCGAGGACGTGGTGACGCTGGACGTGGTCTCCAGGGGCAGGATCGTCCTGGGCGTGGGTATCGGCTATCAGGCGGCCGATTTCCAGGCCTTCGGCGTGCCCATGGAAGACCGGGTGACCCTGTTTGAAGAGGGGATCGAGGTCATCCGGCGATGTTGGACCGGTGAGACCTTTTCCTTCCACGGCAAGCACCATCACCTGCATGACATTCGGGTGCGGCCCGCGCCGTACCAGCAACCGTCTCCGCCCCTATGGATCGGCGCCAGCACCTTTTCCGGCGCCCGCCGGGCGGGCAGGCTGGCCGATGCATTCGTGGCCGGCCCCAGCACCAACTTGGAACGGACGCTGCGGCTGGTGGACTCGTACCGGAAGGCGGCCATGGCCGCAGGCCGCGAACCCCAGGTGATCCTGATGCGCGATGCCTGGGTTGCCCCCAGCCGGGCCGAGGCCGAAGAGGTTTACGGGGGAGAGGTGCTGGACGCCTACAAATACTACTGGCAAGCGGGTCTGGCCGAGTTCAAATCCATAGAGTCCGAATCTGAATTCACCCTGGACCGGATCGCCCCGGACCGGCTGATAATCGGCGGCCCGGAGGAATGCGTCACCGAGTTCAAACGTTGGAGTCAGGCCGTGGGCACCGATTATTTCCTGCTGCGGCTGCGCCAGGCCCACTCCGGCGGCCCTCCCCATCAGAAGATAATGGACGCCATACGCCTCTTCGGCGAACAGGTGATACCGAACTGCCAGTAGGGGCGCAAGGCGTTGCGCCCCTACTGCCTTACGCACGGACAACGCTCCGCGGCCTCGCGGACAGGCAGTGACACCATGGACCTACATCATCTGGAGGTGAACACATGACCGCTTTCGACGAGTACTCGGGAAAGTACGAATCGGTGCGAATGGAACGCCGCGATGGTATCTTGCAGATCACCCTGCATACCGACGGAGATTCCCTGCAATGGGGTGGCATCCCCCACCGGGAGCTTCCCGAGGTTTTCCGGGACATTGGCAGCGATCCCGACAACAAGGTGGTGATCATGGCGGGGACCGGCGATGCCTTTACCGGACCTCCGGGCTCCCGCCAGTCCACGCCCCAGAGGACCCCGATGCAATGGGACCGGACCTATTGGGAAGGCAAGCACCTGTTGATGAACCTGTTGGACATCGAGGTGCCCATGATCGCCGCCGTCAACGGCCCGGCGCTGCGCCACTCTGAATTACCGTTACTTTGCGACATAGTGCTGGCATCTGAGGAAGCCGCCTTTCAAGACTCGGGGCATTTCGTCAACGGCCTGATCCCCGGCGATGGGATGCACGTGATCTACCCCATGCTGCTGGGCCTGAACCGGGGCCGGTATTTCCTGCTGACCGGGCAGACCATCGAAGCGCAGGAAGCCCTGACCCTCGGCCTGGTCAACGAAGTCATGCCCCGAGAGGAACTGTTGCCCAGGGCCTGGGAATTGGCTGAAAAGATGGCCCAAGAGTCGCCCCTGGTGCTGCGCTACACCCGGGTGCTGATGACCCAATACATAAAAAGGATGATGCACGACATTTTGGGATATGGATTGGCGCTAGAGGGACTGGGCTCGGTGGACACCATGCTCAACCAGGGGTAGAACAGCGCCTGGTAGCCTGGCGTTCCCTCGGCGCGGTGGACTCCAATCGAAAATTACCTTGGGACGAGGAAGGCTGGACATGAAACAGCACACAGAGCATCAAGACCAACCCGTCCGCGGAATAAGA
>JADFPM010000271.1 GCA_022562335.1 Chloroflexota bacterium | reverse complement strand
GTGACACCCTCCACGATGGTGTCTCCCTCTGAAACCAGCTCCACCTTCATATTCCGCATCATGTCGGCCATTCCCGCGGCCACCGCCAGGTCCCATTGGTTGGGGTTGCGGGCGTAGTCGATCTCCGTGGGATTGACCAGAACCCGGGCGTTTCTGAACAGGTCGGTGTTTTGGCAGTGGTCCCAGTGCATGTGGGTCAGAATCACGATGTCGATGTCGTCGGTGCTCAACCCCCTGGCCTGCAACGCTTTGAACAAGAAGGGGCGCCGGGAAGACGGTCCCGTGTCGATGAGGATATTGTGGTTGCCCACCCTTAGCAGCGAGTTGGTGGAATATCCAAATGCCCCCTGATCGGTGGTGAGGGCAAACCCATAGGTCAGAACGTCCAGAGTAGCCATTTTTGATTTTCCTTTGCGATTGAGTCTTCTACGCCTGATCCTCGAAAACAGCAGGATAGTAACCCCAGCTATCGACCGGTGTCCACCAGCGGGTTCTCCCGACAGTAGACAGGGCAAAGCCTCGGCGTTACTATTCCACCCGTGGCCTTTGGCCCGGTTCCGTAGCTGGCGGCACATAACGGCCACCCATTTTTAAATACCGTGAAGCAGGGAAGCGAATATGCCCAAGATAATCCCGGTTGCCGATGAGTTGAGCAAGCCTTTCTGGGACGCCGTTAACGAAAAGCGGTTCATATTGCAAAATTGCACCGCTTGCAGCCGGCTCCAGTACCCGCCGCGCCAGTCATGCATGGCATGCGGCTCCGGAGACAAGCTGGAGTGGAAAGAGGTGGCAGGCAAAGGCCACATCGCAACATCCATAGTCATTGAAGACGGCCGGCTGAACCGGCGCATGCCCGACCAACCCTACAACCTGGCGATGATAACCCTGGACGAGGACACCAGCATCAATTTTTACTCCAACCTTCCAGGAGTCCCACCCTACGAAGCCCCGGTGGGGGCCGCCGTAGAAGTGATCTATGAAGAGGTGGCGCCGGATCAACTGATCCACGAGTGGCAGGTGGTGGGTTAGCAGGCCGGCTCTTTCCGTATGGCCAAAGCGGCCTGCATTTTTGTGATTGAGAACAGGTGAATGATGGCTAGTCAAAACCCGTATCAGTGGCGGAGAGACAAGGATGGCATGGGGGTCTGGGAGCACCGGGGCAAGGTAGCGGTGGCCGGTTACGGCCATTCCCCCGTCGACCGGCGCTGGGACGAGACATCCATGGACAAGACCCTGGGCGCCTACTCGATGCTGGCTTGCCAGCGCGCCATGGATGACGCCGGGGTAACGCCGGACCAGATCGACGGTGTCATCTGCTGCCAGAGTCATATAGCCGGAGGGGCCGGGGGCACTGCCTCCAACTGGGCGCCGCGCCCCTACTTCGACGCTCCCTACGACTCGGAATGGGGACTCACTTTGGTGAACGCCGAATGGCTGGTCAAAACCATGGAGCTGCCCAACGTCAAATACACCCCGTCCAACGTGCCGGCCATCGGGGAGATGATGGGCCTCGCCGCCCAATCCGTGGCCGACGGGCTTTGCAACACCTGTCTGGTGATCTACCCCACGGGCAACCTCCAGGGCCGGTATCGCCGCGGGGGAGAGAACGCAGAGGACTACGCCAAGGGCGGACGCCAGTGGACGGTCCCCTGGGGAAACCACGGCGGGAACGACTTCATCAACATATTCCCCCACAACCAGTATTGCCTCAAATACGGCGGGACCCACGACGACCTGGCCCCGTTCGTGATCAACCAGCACCGGAACGGGCTTTTGACCCCATGGGGCTTCAACGCTTCCAACGGCATCGACCAACTCACCCTGGAGGATTACGTATCGTCCCGGTATATCCTGAATCCCCTCCGGCTGTGGGACTGCGACCGGCCGGTCAACGCTTCGGCGGCCTATCTGTTCACCACCGCCGAGCGCGCCCGGGACATGAAGCAACCTCCCGTGTACGTGCTCAACCATTCCCAGCACAATTTCCCCAACCGGACCACCCAGCCGGACCTGGACGAGATTGAGCAATGGACCGACATCGCCGCCAAGAGGATGTTTGACGGCTCCGGCCTCGGTCCAGCCGACGTCGACATCTTCAACCCGTACGACGGCTACGCGACCATGAGCCAGTTCTACCTGGAGGCCTTCCAGTGGCACGGGGTGAAGCGGGGCGACGCTTTCGCCTTTTATAAAGACGACATCAGGGTGGAGGGTCCGCACCCCTTCAGCTCCAGTGGCGGCAACCTGGGGAACGGACGCACCCGCACCGCCATGTATACCGACAGTATCCAACAGCTTCGTGGAACCGCCGGCTCGCGGCAGGTCACGGTGCGGGCAGAGACCGCCCTTGCGGCCTTCACCACGCCCAGCAGCGGCGGGTGGATGATGTTCAGCAAGCACCCAAGCTAGTTACCGCAAGGGCTTACTGGCAGGACCCGGTCTGAAAGCAACGGTCTACATAGCAACGAGTCTTGACGGCTTCATCGCCAGAGAGGACGGCGGTCTCGATTGGCTGCCCGGCGCGCAGGGTGGTGACAGTGGCGAAGAGGGCGGCGAAGATTATGGATTTCAGGAGTTCATGGATTCCGTCGATGTCTTGGTCATGGGCAGAAATACTTATGAAACGGTCCTTTCTTTTGGGCAATGGCAATATGGAAGTAAGCGGGTTTTGGTTCTGACCAGCAGGCCCATCCAAATTCCCGCCGGCCTGGCCGGGACTGTAAATTCGAGGTCATGCTCTCCCACTGAGTTGTTCAAGGAACTCTCGGAGTCTGGCGTGGAACAGATATATGTCGACGGCGGTAAGACGATCCAGGGCTTCCTAGACGCCGATCTGATCGACGAGATCATCATCACCACGGTCCCCGTTCTCATCGGCGCCGGCGTCCCGCTGTTCGGGCCATTGAGTAAGGACAAACGTCTGGCCCA
Source organism: Chloroflexota bacterium (assembly GCA_022562335.1). Classification (GTDB taxonomy): domain Bacteria; phylum Chloroflexota; class Dehalococcoidia; order Lucifugimonadales; family UBA3495; genus Io17-Chloro-G2. Next base: position 746 of record JADFPM010000271.1, on the reverse strand, counting down.
CGTCGAGACCCAGTCGTTTGATAACGGCATGGTGCGAAGTAAATACACGGTCATCAAATAACGGCTGGACCGCAAGGCTTTGATGATCGACGTGTGGCGGCAAAGCAAAGAATCATTTTTTGATCCCCTGATCGGGCGAACCGTTGGGACTAATGGCTACTGACATGCCGGAAAATCGAATCCTAGATGGTGTACGGGTCCTCACTCTGGAGCAGGTCCACGCCCTGCCCTGGGGGACCTCTTTCCTGGCCGACCTGGGCGCTCAGGTCATCCGGATCGAGAGCATCGCCCACCTGCAAGACCGCAAGGCCGGGCCTTTCCCCGGCGGGCGGCCCAGCGAGGAATGGTGGAACGAAGGGGGCAACCTGGCCTACTTCGGCGCCCGCAATAAGCAGAGCCTTTGTCTGGAAGTGCCCGACCCCCGGGGCAAAGAGGTATTTCTCAAGCTGGTCGAAAATTGCGACATCGTCACCGACAACTTCCGCCCCGGCACCATGGCCCGGTTCGGCTTTGACCATGAAAGCCTGTCCAAGATAAATCCAAGGATCATCACCTTGAGCTCCACGGCCTACGGTTACACCGGCCCCTGGAGCAGGGCCGGCTCTCGGGCCCGCACCGTGGACGCCTCCAGCGGCATGTCCTACCTCACCGGCTATGAAGGCGGTCCGTCGCGGCGTGCCAGCAATAACTACATGGACCACTCGGTGGGCAACAACGTGGCCTATGCCCTGCTGCTGGCGCTGTAT
>JADFPM010000026.1 GCA_022562335.1 Chloroflexota bacterium | reverse complement strand
CACCCGCGAGGGCCGCCGGTACTGGCAGGGCATCTGACATAACCATGTCAGCCCGCCGCCCGTGATGCCTAGTGGCGGGACCGTCCACGGCGGTTGCGGCAAAACGGCCATTTTGAAACAGCGGACTTGGCGTCCGGTGGGTTCATGATCCTGACTCTCCCCGGGCGCATGCCATTTTCTGGCCGGACAGGATTCAGAATAGGGCTTCCTTAATTTAATGAAATTGGGTTATTTGCGGTCGCATCAACAGGAGCAAACACAATGAAACTAGGATTCATCGGCACCGGCAACATGGGAAATCCCATGGCGGTGAACATGATCAAGGCGGGACACGAGCTGGTGGTCCATGATCTGCGCCGGGAGTCGGCCACGAATCTACTCGAAATGGGCGCGACGTGGGCTGACAGCCCCAAAGATACCGTCCCCGGCAGCGAAATCGTGTTCACCTCGCTGCCCGTGCCCAGGGATGTTGAAGCCGTGGCCCTGGGCGAGAACGGAGTTCTGGAGGGGGCTACCCCGGAGACCATATACGTGGACCTGTCGACAAATTCCCCCACCATGATCCGAAGCATCCACCAGACCTGCGCCCAAAAGGGCGTCGCCGTCCTGGACGCCCCGGTCAGCGGAGGCGTATATGGGGCGGCCGCCGGCACTTTGGCGGTCATGGTCGGCGGAGACGAAGAGACTTTCAAAAAAGTGAAGCCCGCGCTGGATTCCATAGGCACCCACGTGGTGTATTGCGGTCCCATCGGCAATGGGTCGGTGTGCAAGATCTGCAACAATCTACTGAGCATGGGCATCGGCGTCTTGCTCTCGGAGGCGTTGACCATGGGAGTCAAGGCGGGGGTGGACCTGGCCGTATTGGCCGACGCCATCTCCAACAGTTCGGGGGGCAATAAGCGGCTGACGGAAAAATTCCCGAGGTTCCTATTTAAGGGCAATTTCGAGCCGGGATTCGCCACCGCCCTGGCGGCCAAGGACGTGCGGCTGGCCACCGATCTGGGGCGGGAATACGGCATACCCATGGAGCTGTCGAACCTGGTGGACCAACGCCACGTGGAAGCCATGCTGCGGGGTTGGGGCCCCGAGGATTCCGACGCGGTGGCCAGGATACAAGAGGAGAAGTCGGGGGTGCAGTTGAGGTTGCCCGAGAATTAAACGGCGACGCTCGGCCCTGGCGGTATTCAGCACTGGGGGTAACCCGCGACGGAGGAGACAAAATGACCACGAATATGGAAAGGTCAAAGCTCGTTGAAACCAGCGACACCCTGGAGGCCATCGAAGAATGCTATCGCATGGGCTGGAGCGACGGCCTGCCTGTGATCCCGCCGGTGGATTATAAGGTCCGCGAGATGCTGGCATACGTCGGCATGACCGGGGAAGAGGAGTTGTTGTCGCTGGACATGCGCCGCCGGGTCCTCACCTCGGAGAACGCCGCCGCCAACGCCGTGATGGCCGGGTGCCTTCCAGAATACTTCCCGGTGTTGATCGCAACATTGAAAGCGCTGGACGAGGAGAAGAATTTCGTCCACATGGCTTCGGCCTCCACCAGCAGCCCGGCGATCCTGACCCTGGTCAACGGCCCCATCCGGCATCAGATCGGCATGAATTTCAGGGATGGTCTGTTCGGGCCTGGCTTTAGGGCCAACGCCTGTGTGGGGCGATCGGTCCGCTTGTGCTTCATGAACGGCTTCGACGCCCGGCCAGGCACCCTGGACCGGGGGACCATGGGCAACCCCAGTAAATACACCCTGTGCGTGGCCGAAAACGAAGAAGATTCTCCCTGGGAGCCAAACCACGTGGCCAGGGGGTTCCAAGCGGAAGACAGTTGCGTCACCATCGCGGTCGCCTACAACCCCATAACCGTGAATTGCGCCTATGGCCACACGGGGAAAAGCATACTGGATGCCATAGTAGACACGTTGAAATCCGCCGCCCTGGCATTTCGCTTCCCGTCCCAGTGGGTCTTGGCCATCGGGCCCGAGCACGCCATAACCTTGAATCAGGACAGTTGGACCCGCCGGGACATCCAGGAGTATCTGATGGAGAACGCCGCCCGGCCTTTGAGCGAGTTGATTCGCTTGGGCATCGCCCAGGGGCCGGAAAAATCCGGCGACGACCAACTGGTCCGCCATTGCGCCAGAGACCCCGAGGACATCTTGGTGTTCATGGCCGGTGGCACCGGCGGACGCAACAGTTCCATCCTGGACACCACCGGGTACCGCATCCGCACCCGGAAGATAGAGGGACCGGCTGGGTAAAAGCCGGCCGGCGCCGCCGCAATACCGTCTTTGCAACAGGACCGGCGGCGTGTATCATGATAGGAACTTTGAACCACGATTCCTTTCCTTATTGCATTGCCAAACACTATGAATATTAAGGGGGCATTATGGCGGAGACTGTAACGGTAAGGAACATGCGGTTGGTGAACCCCACCGGCACCGAGCTGTCGTCGAGCGAATTCCATCTGAACGACCGCCCCGCAGACCTCAACGGCAAGACGCTGGGTTTGTTGGAGAACCACAAGGCCAATTCCGACAAGGTGCTTCACGAGCTGGGCAATATGCTCAAGGAGAAGTACGACCTAAAAGACGTGGTCTACCTGAGCAAACACAGCGCGTCCCTGCCCACCAAGCCGGAGACGGTCCAGCAATTGCTAGATAAAGTCGACGTTTTGATCACCGGGATAGGCGATTGAGGCTCCTGCAGTTCGTGCAGTGTGCACGACGGGATCGAGATGGAAAGGCTGGGGATTCCCACCGCGTCCATCATCACCCACGTTTTCCTGAACACGGCCAAGGCCATGACCCGCATGATGGGCGTGCCCGATTACGAGTTCGTGGTGGCCCAGCATCCCCTGTCCAGCCTTACCGACGAGGAATGTAAGGAACGCGCCGCCGAGATCGCCCCGGAAGTGGAACGCATCCTGGTGGGCAGCGCCGCCAAACAATCGGTGTAGCCGGGCCCGTAACATTCAACCATGCACCATTGGAAAGGGGCGGCTGAAGCCGCCCCTTTCTCCTTTGTTAGCCAATCATGCCAAGGGAAGATGGCTTGCATTTATGCCGGTCCACGTGGTTGAGGCTGGACTGCCCCTGTGTTAACATATGGTCGATTGTTACCGAATTCACGAACTTTTCTCACCTTTAAAATCCTTATTTAAAAATCATTGGAAACCCCCTCAGGAGCCCCGCCCATGGACCGGCTTAAGCAGACGATAACCGAAGCGGTCCACAACCAATCCCAACCCACGGTAACCGTTCTCTCCAGTCTTCTGGCGGTGCAAGACGCCATCGGATACATTCCCAAGGAAGCCCTGGAAGAAGTGGCCGCCTTCAACGGCAAGACGGTGAATGATATCTGGGGGGTGGCGTCCTTCTACCCAAATTTCCGGTTCGAACCCCTTTGCCAGCACAACGTGGAGGTTTGCTGGGGCACCTCATGCCACTTGGTGGGGGCGATGCCGGTCATGGAATCGGTTCTGGGCGCGGCAGGGTTGCAGGAGGCCGGCGACACCCCTGACAAAGTCCTGTCGGTGGGCTTCAACACCTGCCTGGGCGCCTGTTCTCAAGCGCCGGTGATATCCGTCGACCACCATCTGGTGGGCCGGGTCACTCCCGAAACCGCTGCTCGAAAGGTTGCCGGCCTGTTGGCCCAACCGCGGACAGAGAGTGGCAATGGTCAATAGCCTGCCGTGCAACGTGGGACCGGCTTCTCTCCGCCCCGGATGCCAGACACGAAGCGGTGTTGTTAAAGCCCAAACGGTGAGACCTTAAAATGGTCCTCAGCTACCAGGAAATCCATGCCCAGGCCAGTTCCCGCTGGCAGAGCCTGACCTCCGGAGACCGGCCCTGGGTTCGCGTGGGTACGGCATTATGCGGCGAGGCCGCGGGTTGCCAGGAGGTGCTGGATGCCCTGGGATCAGCCCTGGAACGCCATGGGGTTGACGCCAACGTCAGCCGGGTGGGCTGCCTGGGACTATGTTTCGCCGAACCCTTGCTGGACGTGCAGTTCCCCAACGGCCCCCGCATCTTCTACGGGAATGTGACCCCCGAGTCGGTGAATAGGATCGTCTCTGTCCATCTGAGCCAGGGCACTCCGGTGGCGCCCCTGGCGCTGGGGTACTTGAGCAACCCCGACGCCGACGTAGATATCCCTCCCGAAGGCATCCCAAATCTGAACCTGCATCCCATGCGCGTTCTGGAGAAACGGATAGCCCTGCGCAACGCCGGAAACATAGACCCCGGCGATATCTACCAATACCTGGCCGTGGGCGGTTATCAGGCGCTGCACAAAGCCCTCACCTCCATGACCCCGGAGCAAACCCTTGAGGAGGTCGCCACCGCTGGGCTCAGGGGCCGTGGCGGCGCCGCGTTTCCCGCCGCCACCAAATGGCGGTTCTTATCGGGTTCCAACGCGCCGGTGAAATATATACTCTGCAACTGCGAAGAAGGCGACCCCGGCGCTTTCAACGACAAGGCGATCGTGGAAAGCGACCCACATACCCTGGTGGAAGGGATATTGCTGGCCGGTTACGCCACCGGGGCGGGCCACGGCTATATATTCATACGCCACGGCCACGATGGTCCGATAGAGAGAGCGCGAGAGGCGGTCCGGCAGGCCCAGGAATTGGGCATGCTGGGAAACAGTATCTTTGGATCGGATTTCGACTTCGAACTTGAGATCGCCCTCACCGGAGACTCCTACGTCGCCGGCGAGGAGACCGCCATGATGGATGCCATAGAGGGTGGCCGGGCCATGCCCCGCTTCCGGCCCCCGTTTCCCGCCCAGGTGGGTCTTTTTGGCAAGCCGACAAACATCAACAACGTCAAAACTTTGGCCTACGTCCCCGAGATCATTTCCCAGGGCGGAGAATGGTTCGCGGGAATAGGCCACGAACAGAGTACCGGCACCGCCATCCTCTGCCTGACCGGCGACCTTAATTACACCGGGATGGTGGAGTTGCCCATGGGGATCAACCTGAAGGATGTGCTCTATCAAGTAGCCGGCGGCGTGCCCGGCGGCAAGCAACTGAAGCTGGTGCAGACCGGTGGTCCCCTGGGCGGCGTCTTGGGCGCGGAAGACGTGGACCTATTGCTGGACTTCGAGGTTTTCCGCAACGCCGGGGCGATCCTGGGGTCCGGCGGGATCATCGCCGCCGACGAAGACACCTGCGTCGTGGATCTGACCCGAGCCCTCATCGCCTTTTGCCAGTATGAGTCCTGCGGAAAATGTTTCCCCTGCCGCATGGGCATGAGCCACTTGCTAGAGGTCCTGGAGCGCATCTGCCGCCTGGAAGGACGCAGGGAAGACCTGGCCCTGATGCGCACAATCGGCGAGAATATGCAGGCTGGCTCTTTGTGCGGCCACGGGCAACTGGGATTTAACCCGGTATCCTCCGCGCTACGCTATTTTGGAGATGAGTTCGATGCCCATATCACCGGCCGGACCTGCCCGACCGGGCGCTGCCTGGAAACCCGGTTCTCCCCGGTCCAAACCCGCAGATGAGATTCTAAGTCAATCACTGAGAGCGAAGCCATGGCTGATGAGATCACCATCTCCATAGATGGTGTCGAGATAAATACCCAAGCCGGCAAAATGGTCTTGGAAGCGGCCATTGATGCCGGCGTGTACGTGCCCTACCTTTGCTACCACCCTGGCCTTAAGCCCTACGCCGCCTGCCGCATGTGCGTCGTCAGCGTGGAAGGAGGCCGTGGCTTTCCCGCGGCCTGCACCCTGCCCGTGCAAGACGGCATGAAGATCCATAGCGAAACTGGAGAAGTCATTTCTTTGCGCAAGTCGGTGATGGAGATGTTGATCGCCGAGCATCCCGACGGTTGCCTCACCTGTCACCGCGTCGATATCTGCGGTCCCGACGACGTGTGTCTGCGCCACGTCTCCGTCAACGACCGGTGCGTTACCTGTCCCAAAAACGAAAGGTGCGAACTGAAAGACACGGTGCGATACCTTGGTATGAGCCTGGAATCGCCCCTGGAATACAAATACCGGGGCATACCATTGGAGGTGGGCGACCCGTTCTACGACCGGGACTACAACCTATGCATCGTTTGCGGGCGGTGTGTGCGGGCATGCGAGGAACTGCGGGGGGACGACGCCATCTGTTTCACCGAGCGCAGCGGTACGGCCCTGGTGGGCACATCCTTTGGCACGTCGCTATTGGAATCAGGGTGCGAATTCTGCGGCGCATGCATCGATGTCTGTCCGGTGGGCGCCCTGACCGAACGGGACCACAAATGGGAAAAGCCGGCCAAGGTGGAACGAACCATCTGTCCCCACTGCCCGGTGGGCTGCCAACTGAACCTGGAGATCAGCGCCCGAGGGAAGATGATCAGGGTCGTGCCGGAATTGAACTCCCCAGCCAACCATGGCCAGGCCTGTTTCAAGGGCAAGTTCGGCCTTGAGTTCGTCAATAATACCGGGGCTCTGGACACCCCGCTGGTCCGTCGCGACGGCCAGTTGGTGGCAATCACCTGGGATGATGCTTTGGAACTCCTGGCCGGAAAACTGGCCAATTATAAAGGAGATGCCTTCGCCCTGCTCACCGCACCCGACAGCACCAATGAGGAACACTACCTGGCCCAAAAGTTTGCCCGGACCGTCATGGGCACAAATAACGTAGACCAAAGCTCCAACACCCATCCGGACCTGGTGCGGGCGTTGGAAAACTCCCTGGGCTACGCCGCGGCCACCAATTCCATCTGGGAACTGGAACAATCCGAATGCATACTGATGTTCAACACCAACGTCACGGAGGAGCAAAACGTGGCGGCCGTCCCCATAAAAAAGGCCGCCAAAAAGGGAGCTAAGCTCCTGGTCATCGATCCTCGGGAGGTGGAACTCACCCGTTACGCAACCCTGTGGCTGCGTCCGGCCCCTGGGTCCGAACTGCTCTTGCTGGGTGGCATATTAAGGGCATTGGTCGACCTGGGGCTGGAAAAGGCCGATTGGCTGGAAGAACACTGCGAAAGCCCGGCCACCCTGCGCTACGCGGTCAACAATCTGGACATGGAGCAGGTGGCCAGTTCCACCGGAGTCTCGCAAGAATCCATCGCCCAGGCCGCCCGGATCTACGGCGAGGCCGAAAGCAGCGCCATCGTCTATGGCCTGGATAATATCTCCCGGCAACTCCAGAATGATTGCGTGCGCGCCCTGGCCGACCTGGCCCTGGTCACTGGGAACCTGGGTAAACCGGGGAGCGGCCTGTACCCCATGCGCCGGGGAGCCAACGAGCAGGGCGCCTGGGACACCGGTTGTATTCCGGACCGGCTGCCCGGCTACCGCCACGTGGACGACGCCGACGCCCGCCGGGAAATCGAAGACCTTTGGGGATGTCCCGTTCCAGATTCTCCCGGCCTTGGTCTTTACGGCGCTTTGGAAGCCGCCGCCAACGGTCAGGTCAAGGCGGTGCTCCTATTCGGAGACGGCGCCTCACTGGATAGGCTGGAACTTGAATCCGGCGGCAACGGGTTGGCGGCCCTCGACGGCCTGGAATTTTTGGCGGTCCACGCGTCCCACCTAAGCCCCGCCGCCCAGCGGGCCCACCTGGTCCTTCCCCGGATCACATTTGCCGAGAAAGAGGGCACTTTCACCAACCTGGAAAGGCGCATTCAACGTCTTCGCCCGGCGATGGAAAGCAATAACCTGGGGTCAAGGGCCGATAGTTGGGTGATTTGTGAACTGGCGAACCGCATGAACGTTTCCGGCTTTAACTTAAAGTCCGCGGCTGAGACAATGGATGAGATTGCCAGGGTAACCCCTATTTACGGTGGTGTTTCCTACGCGCGCTTGGAATCGGAAGGCAAATTGGTCCTGGGCACCAGAACCGAGAGCCCGCAGCCGACGCAGGTTCTCTACGCCGGCAAGGAGTATTCCGGCATCCAGTGGCCCTGCCCCGATGCGGACCATCCCAGCACTCCGGTCCTGTATCAAGACGGATTTCCCTTGGGGAAAGCCCAACCCGTGACCCCCGAGTTCCGCCTCGATACCCGGGAGCCCGGCCCAGGTTTCCCGGTGTGGTTGGTTCCGGGCCGGGTGTTGTTGCAGGCTGATAGAGAGATGGAAGTGGTCAAGGGGCGGCGAAACCAGATCGTCCGCGAGGAACGCATGGAGTTTAACCCCGCAGACGCCCGGTCCTGGGCGATAGAGGCGGGGGACCGGGTGGAGGTGCAAACCGCCGGCGCGCGTCTGGAAGGCGTGGCCTGGTTAACCGATTCGGTGCCTACGGGTGTGGTGGCAACCACGGGCCTGTTCGGACAATTGGCGGTGGACCTCCAGTCCAGCGAGGAGTGGGACCCGGCCTCCAGGGTTCCCGGACTGCAAATCGTCCCCGCGGCCGTGGTGAAGGTGGGTGGACCGGCCGGACAGCGCGGACCCGCCGGCCCCGAAAACTCCGATGGTGAATCTGGGGATTGATGTTTTTGGCGCTTACGCCGTACCGGGAAACCGGTCAGGGATTCAACGGCGTTTAAACGCACCCGTTACCGGGGCGAATCAGGGACCCATGGTCACCGGTGCTATAAGGCGGGAATAATCTCTAGCGGGGAGGAAGGGCAGGATATTGCTTAAAGTGAAATTACCCACGGCGACGTTGGTGGACCGGTCTGACATCACCAGCGACCTGATGATCATCAAGTTGGAGCCCAAAGAGGGCCCCTTAGTCTTCAAACCCGGCCAGTACTGCACCCTGGGATTGGAAGGTATCGAGCGGGCCTATTCCATCGTCTCCGCTCCCCACGAGCCGCTGCTGGAAATCTTCGTTGAGCTTGTTCCCGACGGCGCGTTGACGCCCCTCATGTGGAAGATGAACGCGGGAGATCCCATATCCATACGGCCCCGGCCCAAAGGGATCTTCCTCTTGGACCGAAAAGTGCATCACCATTTCATGCTGGCCACCGTCACCGGAGTGGCTCCATTCATGAGCATGATCCGCAGCTATCTCCACCAAGGGGAACGGGGACATAGATTTTACGTCTTGCTGGGGGCCAGTTACGCCGATGAGTTGACCTACGACAAGGAGTTGGCCGAAATGGCCGCCCAGCACCCCGGCGACATAAAATTCGTGCCCACGGTGAGCCGCCCCGGCGAGGAGCGCAACGCCGGGTGGACCGGCGTCGGGGGCCGGGTCAACACCATTGCCGAGGAATACCTGGAAACCTTTGAACTGCCCTTGGACGATTCCAGGATTTACACCTGCGGCCATCCGGGGATGATTGAAGACGTGAAAGCTAAGGTACTCCCGAAGGGCTGGAAGTTTACGGAAGAGCGTTTCTGGAAGCAGTAAGCCCTCACGGTATTTCCCGCACGGCATTTTTCCGCGGATATCTCACAAAAGATCAAACTGCCACGGGGGTGCTTCCCCCAGGGTCTCCCGTGGGATAGAATTGCTGGCGTAATCGACTAGATCGTGGGTGGTTTGTGACGCCGATCCGCCGCCAATATCTCAAGGTCAAACACGCCTATCCCGACGCCATCGTCATGTTTCGGTTGGGGGATTTCTACGAGACCTTCGACGACGACGCCCGCATCGCCGCACAGGAACTGGAGATAACCCTCACCTCCCGCAACATGGGCAAAAACCTCCGGGTGCCCATGGCCGGAGTGCCCGCCCACTCTCTGGAGAACTACCTGGCCCGTTTGATCAAGCGGGGACACAAGGTGGCGATCTGCGAACAGCTTTCAGACCCCGCCACATCGAAGGGCCTGGTCGACCGGGACGTGGTCCGGGTGGTCACGCCGGGAACGGTAACCGAGCCGGCCCTCCTGGAGCAAAACACCAACAACTACCTGGCCGCGGTGGTGGAGGATGCCAGCCCCACCGGGTTGGCCGGTTTGGCTTACGTCGATATCTCCACCGGCGAATTCGCCGCCACCCAATTGGAATCCAGCCGCCTGGCGTTGGAACTGGAAAGGATCGGGGCCGCCGAGGCGCTGACACCGGCGGCGGAACAGACTCCTTTATGGGCCTCCAATGGGGAGGGTATGCCGGGGTGCATGCTTACCCAGGTGGAACCATCGTCCTTCGACCTGGATAGTTGCACCAGGGACCTTCTGGACCAGTACGGGATGGTATCTCTGGAGTCCCTGGGTTGCCAGGACCTTCCCCTGGCGGTCCGGGCCGCCGGTGCCATCCTCCACTATCTGGGCCAGACCCAAAAAAAGACCGGCCTGCCCCTGGCCAATCTGTCGGTCTACTCCACCCAGTCTTTCATGACCCTGGATGTGCAGACCCGCCGGAATCTAGAGTTGTTTCAGGCCGGACGCTGGGGCACGGGGCAGCTGTCGTTGCTGTCCACCCTGGACCAGACCCGCACGCCCATGGGCGGCCGCCTGCTGCGCCGTTGGCTGGGCCAGCCGCTGCTGGAGACCGAGCCCTTGGACCAACGGTTGGACGCGGTGGAGTATTTCTTTCAGGATGCCGTCCGCCGGGCCAACACGGCCGCTCTGCTGCGCAAGATACCCGACCTGGAACGGATCCGGAACCGGGTGCAGGCGGGCACCGTGCTTCCCAGGGACCTGGTGGCCATGGCCCACGGTCTGGAGGCCGTGGAGGAACTTTCCGGGCTACTGGCGGAAGGGCGTCTTTCTGCCGATCCCGAAGATGACGGTGGGCCAGGTCCTCAGGAACCGGCGCACCGGCCCGCCGGCGCGGTGGAATGGCTCCGGCGTCAACTCACGCCGTTGCCCGAAGTGACCGCATTGATCCAAACCGCTATCGTCCCCGAGCCTTCGGGCGCGCCGGGCGACGGCAATGTCATCCGGGAAGGCTTCGCTCCCGAATTGGACGAACTGAAATCCGGGGCCAGCGACGCGCGCCGGTTCATCGCCGGATTGGAACAGCGGGAGCGGGATAGGACGGGGATCCGGGGCCTGAAAGTCGGTTACAACCAGGTGTTTGGCTATTACATCGAGGTGAGCAAGGTACATTCCGCCCAGGTGCCCGATGACTACATCCGCCGCCAGACCCTGACCCACGCAGAGCGGTACATCGTTCCCGAACTGAAGGAATACGAGTCCCTGGTGCTGACGGCCAGGGAGCGGATCGAGGAGACCGAGCGCGCCATCTACCGCCGGGTATGCTCCCAGGTGGGCGAGTCGGGAGAGGCCATCAAATCCCTGGCCGAGGCGGTGGCGCAGGCCGACGTTTTTTCAAACCTGGCCCAGGTGGCGGTGGATCACGGATACGTACGGCCCGTATTGGATATGGGCAACGCCATTTCGATCCAGGCCGGCCGCCATCCCGTGGTGGAGCAGGTGCTGGACCCTGGGGCCTACGTTCCCAACGACGTTACCCTGGTGACCGGGGAATGCCCCGTGGTGGTGCTCACCGGGCCCAACATGGCCGGGAAATCCACCTATATCCGGCAGGTGGCCATCATCACCCTGATGGCTCAGATCGGCAGTTTCGTTCCCGCATCCCAGGCCACCATCGGGCTGGTGGACCGTATCTTCACCAGGGTCGGCCTGCAAGACGACCTGGCCACCGGCCAGTCGACCTTCATGGTGGAGATGGTGGAGACGGCCGCCATCCTGAACCAGGCGACATCCAGGTCACTGGTGATCCTTGATGAAGTTGGCCGCGGCACCAGCACCTACGATGGTCTGTCCATCGCCCGGTCGGTTATCGAACACCTGCACAACGACCCTCGGCTGGGTTGCAAGACCCTGTTCGCCACCCACTATCACGAGCTGACCGACCTGGCCTCCATCCTGCCGGGGGTGCGCAACTTCAGCGTGGCCGTGGCCGAAGAGGCCGGTGATGTGGTGTTCTTGCACCGGATCGTGCCCGGCGGAGCGGACAAAAGCTACGGCGTGCACGTGGCCCAACTGGCCGGGTTGCCCAGGGGAGTGGTGAACCGGGCCTGGGAGGTGCTGGAAGACCTGGAACGGGACAGCCGGTGGGAAAAGAGCCCCGGCAAGGGCAAGAAAAAAGCCGCTCCGGCCCAGCAGATGCGATTATTCAATCCCGCCGATGCCATGGCCGAACAGTTGCGCGGATTGGATATTCCAAATCTGACCCCTCTGGAAGCCATCAATAAACTCTACCAGCTGCAGGAGCAATTACGCGAGGCCGGCGGGGATGGGGCGGGGCATCCCGTCCAGGACTAGGATGACCTTTCAAAATGTGATTCCACAAAGGCCTCTCTTGAGGTGTATGGAGTCCAACCCCGCTCACCCTGATCCTGCCTGGGCCACGCGACGGCGGGTTATACATCTAGGGCATTTGGAATGGAGAGGTTGATATGAGCGACAAGGTCACACTCTACTGGTGGCGCAGTTGATCGTCCTGCCGCAAGGTAAGAGAGTTGCTCTTACAGAAAGGTATGGAAGTCGAAGAGCGGGACTTCTTCAAAGACCCGTTTAGCCGGGATGAATTGCAGGACTTGGCCCAGGTCTTGGGGCCGGGAGAGGGCTTGGGCGGCCTGTTTGCCCGGCGCAGCCCAAGCCTGAAAAAGTTGGGCCTGGACGGACAGGACCTGCCTGAAAGCCGGATGATGGAGTTGATGCTCCAGGAGCCCAGGTTGATCCGCAGACCGCTGGTGCGGATCGGCGACAAACTGGTGGTGGGCGCCAGTTTGAAAATCATGGAAGCCGCGCTGCAGGGTCCAGGCTAGCTGGAGCCGGGGCTCGGACCACTGGCATGCGGACCCCGTGGCGCCGTGCGTGACCCCGTGATGGGAATAAGGGCCAATCTTGGCCGGTGGTTGGCATGTTATCGTAGCCTTCGTTACGATATAATGTCTAACATTATGTTGTCGACCGGTGGCTACGGCACCGATGCCGGCTCGCAAAAAAAGGACTTGCTCTCGTAAATGAAGATATTTTTCGATGTCGATTACACCATCTTGGGCCTGGACGATAGTCTAAGGCCGGGCACCATCGAAACCCTGACCCAGCTCAAAGACGACGGCAACGAAATATACATCTGGTCCGGCATGGGGGAACGGTGGGAAGTGGTGGAAAAGCACAACCTCAAACCCCTGATCAGCGGAGTCTACGAGAAACCGACCCACCATTTTCACGAGCGATTGGACGAGTTGGGCGTACCCTTTGAGCCGGAATTCGTCATCGACGATTACCCCGAAGTCGTTGCCGCTTTCGGCGGTGTCTGGGTGCCCCCCTACTTCTTCAAGCGCAGCTTCGACCAGGAGATGGACCGCATCTACCGCATCGTCCGCGACTTCATCGCCACGGGAACTTCCGAAGACAAGCAGTACCGGGCCAAGGGTTCCACAGTACCTCTTTTTTAAGGCAAAGCCATGCCCATAAAGGTGCTTCCGGCGGACCTGGCCGGCAAGATCGCCGCCGGCGAAGTGGTGGAACGCCCCGCGTCGGTGGTCAAAGAGCTGGTGGAGAACTCGCTGGACGCCGGCGCCTCTCAGATCACCGTTGAGATCCAGGGCGGCGGCATCCAGCAGATACGCATCACCGACGATGGCTGCGGTATTCCCGTGGACCAGGTGGAGCTGGCCTTCCAGCGGCACGCCACCAGCAAGCTGGACAGCCAAGAGCAATTGGAGGCCATGAGCACCCTGGGTTTCCGGGGTGAAGCCCTGCCCAGCATGGCCGCCGTCTCCAATCTGATACTGACCACCCGCCCTGCCGAAGCCGAAGCCGGCCACACGGTGCATCTTGAATGGGGCACTTTCACCCATTCCGGGCCCCAGGGTGCGGCGGTAGGCACGTCGGTCACGGTGTCCGACCTTTTCGGCAACCTTCCCGCCCGCCGTAAATTCCTGCGCACCATCTCCACCGAAACATCCCGGGTCCAGGAACTGGTGAGCCGCTATGCCCTGGCCTATCCGCAGACCCGGTTTCAGCTGGCCGTAGATGGCAAGCAACAGCTGCTCACCTCCGGCAGCGGCAGTCCCAAAGATGCCCTGGCCGCGGTTTACGGCGCGGACGTGGCGGAACAGATGCTGGACGTCCACGGAGAGGATGCCGAGTCGGGCTATCGGGTGGACGGCTTCATCAGCCCTCCCGGGTTGAACCGGGCCAACCGCACCCACATGACCTTTTTCGTCAACCGGCGTTGGATCCAGAGCCGGATGCTGTCATTTGCCCTGGAAGAGGCCTACCACGGCCTGCTGCCGGAAAGGCGATTTCCCCTGGCGGCGTTGAACCTGGACATCCCCTACAGCCAGGTGGATGTCAACTCCCATCCCTCCAAGCGGGAGATACGTTTCCATCAGGAAGGCAAGGCCTTTTCCACGCTGCAACGGGCGGTCAGGGCGGTGCTGGTGGCTGATTCTCCCGTGCCCCAGATGCGGCCGCCCTCGCCCATACCCGGCCAAGAGGCGGCGGCGCCGTCTTTTTTCCCGCGGATATCTTTCGGCGGCCAAAGCGGCCGGGGACCAGGCAGTGGGGGCCACGCCGTGCCCTACCCGGCTCAATCCCAAACCTTTGATCCAGCCACGCCCAGGCCCGCGGCGCCGGCCCTCAAGGTGGTGGGCCAACTCAAGTTGACCTACATCGTCGCGGAAGGTCCGGAAGGGATGTTTCTGGTGGACCAGCACGCCGCCCACGAGAGGGTGTTGTTCGACCGGTTGCGCCAAGATTCACCAACGAAGGGATCCCTGTCCCAACCCCTGTTGGAACCGGTAACGGTGGAGTTGTCACCGGCCCAGGTGGATGTTCTGCGGGAACATGGCGGACATTTGGAGGACTACGGGTTCGCCGTGGAGCATTTCGGGGACAACAGCTACCTGCTGCGGGCGGTGCCCGCCATATTTACCTCTCAAGACCCTGGAAAGTCGCTGCTGGACGTGCTGGACATGGTGGCCTTTGAAGGGTTGCTGCGGCAGCAAGAGGATGTTCTGGCCGCGTCTATCGCCTGCCACGGCGCGATCCGGGCCGGCAAGAGCCTTACCGAAGGCGAGATGCGGGCTCTGTTGGAGCAGTTGGAGGCGGCCGAAAATCCCCACACCTGTCCCCACGGCCGTCCCACCATGATCCATTTCAGCTCTTCCCACATGGAGCGGGAGTTCGGCCGGCGGTAGGCCGGCGGTAGGCCGGCGTTGGTTTAAGGGCCGCCATTGTGGTTCGACAGGCCTGTCTTGATCCTTCCGCGGAAGGACGACAGGATCACCATGAACGGAGCACGCTTTGATCGATCACCCTATCCTCAACGACGGCGAAACCGGCCGGTGGGGTGAACCGTGCGCATGCTGAAATCCATCCCCAACCACCAAAACCGCTCATCGTGGGCCTGTCGAAGGAAGGTTCTTTATAGGGGTCTGGCGCAATGGGCCGAAGTAGCTGCTGACCCGCCGTCGTGGTTCGACAAGCTCATGAAAATTGCCGAGATCGTTGGAATCAAACCGAGGCCTGGGTTTCTGCCGCTCTTCGATTTGGAGGCGATGGTCAAATCAGGGGAGGCAGTTTTAGTTACTACACGGTTCGAGCAAGGATGAGTCCCACCTGTTTAGTGGATTTCCGAAGCTGTTGGCGGACCTAAGTGGGCTCGCGGCCGGGTTTTAGTTGGCAGAGACGAGGTGCTGGTCTCCACCCGCTTGAGGTGGGCAGGCGGGATGGTCAACCTCCGCCTGAGAAAAACATGCCGGTTGGCACCGGTACCACAAAGAATGACGACGCTTCTACGCCGGTTGGTCCTTAAGATTTGCGGAGGAAACACGGGCTGGCGGTGTTGGTGGCGTTCAATCCGGTTTCAATTATGGCTCATCCCCGATGCTCACAGCACTGGTTTTAGTTGAGCCCTTGGGTAGGGTAAAGATGAATGTTGAGCCGTGTCCTTGCTCGCTTTCCACCCAGATCTTTCCGCCGTGAAGTTCTACCAGCGCTTTGGTGATCGCAAGCCCAAGCCCCGTGCCCGTCGTAGATCTGGTGGTCGAATTATCCGCTCTGTAATACTTCTCAAACAGCCTTTCCGCTTCTCCCGGAGCGATTCCGGGACCTTGGTCCCGAATGGAAACCTGCACCATGGGCTCCATGTCAACATCAGTCTCCGCCTCTATGTCAATGGTCGATCCCGGAGGGCTGTATTTTATAGCGTTACTCAGCAAGTTGGTTAAGATTTGGACTACGCGGCCTCTGTCTGCATCGATGACGGCATCAACCGAGGCATCGCCGATTTTTAGGTCCAAGCCCTTGGTCTCAATTTCCGATTGCATCTCAGACACTACTTGTTGAATTGCCTCAAAAACTGGAAATTCTGAGCGCTCCAGCCCGACCATAGCGGTATCCAGCCTGGAAACATCGAGAAGATCGTTTACCAACCTCTCGAGGCGAACCGTGTTTCGGTTGATCGCCTCCAAAAATTGCATTTGCTCTTGGTTCAGAGGGCCGGTTTGCTCCTCCAGCAATAACTCGATAAATCCCTTTATCGAGGTAACGGGCGTTCTAAGCTCATGCGAGGCCACCGAGATAAACTCGTCTTTCAAACGGTCTATTTCTCGCCTTTCGGTTATGTCTCGACCAACAGCGAAGACCAGTGGCGATGGCTCAGGGAGTAGAAGCGCGTTCCACTCCATCCAAACAGCGCTGCCATCCTCGCGAAGAAAGCGAACCTCGAAGGCGTTTAGGGTCTCCCCCTTGAAAATGGATTCGGTCGCTTGGGCAACCTTATCGCGGTCATCGGGATGAATGAAGTCCAAAAACGGGGCCCCCATCATCGCAGTTGGCTCACGGCCCAGTATGGGTTTCGCCGCACCGCTAACGAAGGCAAACAGGCCGTCGCGGCCGGCGGTAATGATTAAGTCTTGGGAGAGCTCGAACATCTGGTCGCGCTGGGATTCGGATTCTATTAAAGAGCGGTTCATGTTTTCGGCAAAAGCAATAGCTCGG
>JADFPM010000270.1 GCA_022562335.1 Chloroflexota bacterium | reverse complement strand
TCGGGCCAGGTGATACCCGAAGGCTCCTTCGTCACCGGGACCCCGGCCACGGTCAAACGCCAGGTTTCAGAATCCCAGATAGAACAGATGCGCCACACCGCCCAAGAGTTGGCTGAACATGCCAAAGCCTTTCGCGACAGCGGGCTTTAGAGGCTGCGGTTACCCCAGCCGCCGGGCCACCGGAAGCACCCGGTCCGCCAGATGTTCCATCACCAGCACGCACTGGTCCAGGCCGTCAACCCGAAAGTCGTAGGTGAGCTGGTCTATTCCCAATTCCCGGCAGTAATGTACGTCGTCGATGACTTCCTGGGTGGTGCCGATGACCGACCCGCCCGTTCGTGAACCCGCGCCCTCACCCAGTCCGATGTCGGTGAAATGCAGCGAACGTTTCAGGGAGATGGAAACGCTGGATGGGTCCCTTCCGGCCTTCTCTATCTCCCGGCGCAGATAGGGCAGGTTCTGGGCGACGAAATCAGGTGTTTGCCTGGTGGTGTGCCAGCAATCGCCGTATTTGGCGGTACGGCGCAGCGCCCGGCGCGTGTGGCCGCCCACCCAGATGGGTAGGTGGGGTTCTTGCACCGGCTTGGGGTAAAACTGGATGCCGTCGATCTGGTAGAACTTGCCGTGATACTCCGGCTCCGGCTGGGTCCACAATACCTTGAAGATCTCCAGGTACTCGTCGGTCATCGGCCCCCGTTCCGCGTAGGGCACGCCCAAGATCTCAAACTCCTTCTCCAGCCAGCCAACACCCACCCCGCAGATCATCCTCCCGCCGGTCAGCACGTCCAGGGAAGCGAACATCTTGGCCTGGACCACCGGATTCCGGTATGGCACGATGATCACCGTGCTGCCCAGCTTGATGGTGTTGGTGCAGGCGGCCAAGAAACCCAACAGGGTCATGGTTTCTAAAAACGGCTCGTCGGCCGGCCTCTGGAAGGAACCATCGGTGGTGTATGGATATTGGTCGGTGCCGTGGGTGGGCAGGACCAGGTGGTCGCCTGCCAGCACGCACTCAAACCCCAACTCCTCGGCCCGCTGGACGAAATTACGCAGGCCAGGGGCATCGGGTATCCGCGGAATGCTAAGACCGATTTCCATGAATACTCTCCTCCTTCATCACTCCACGGCTGAACGCCGGTGAAAAACCCTGGGCCGCGACGCTAGACCGCCACCACGTTCCGCCCCAAAGAGCGGCCCTCGCGCAGGGCGTCGAAAGCTTCTTCCACGTCTTCCAGGGAGAAAACACGGTCCACCACCGGCTCGATCTTCCCTTGGGACACCAAGGCCACCGTTTCCTCCAATTCCTGCTTGGAATTGGCCCGGGACCCCAGGAACTCATACTCGTTGCGCACCATCTCGTGGGGCATCAGCGACATGGGAAGTTCCGGGACGTAGCCGACGAAAACCAGGCGGCCTCCCCGCCTCAAGCTTCGGTAACTGGAGGGCAGGGTGTCTTCGTTGGATACGAACTCCATCACCACGTCGACGCCTTCTCCGCCGGTCAACCTCCGCACCTCTTCGTGGAACGGGCCCTGTTTGGCGTCGATCACAGCGTCGGCGCCCAATTTGCGGGCCAGGTTCAACCGGTCTTGGTTCACGTCAATGGCGATGGTCCACCCGCCGGCCAACTTGGCCATTTGCAATGCATGGAGCCCCACTCCGCCCACGCCCACCAGGGCAACGGTGGTTCCGGGGTCGATACGGGCTTTCTTGGTCACCGCGTGATAGGAGGTGGCCACCGCGTCGCCCAAGATGCAGGCCTTGTCCAGAGGGACGTTATCCGGCAGTTTGCAAAGGTTGACGCCAGGGGTCTTCATATACTCGGCGAAGCCGCCATCCCGGCTGAACCCGTGTTGGCGCATATTTGGGCACAGGGTATCCCTGCCCTGGCGGCAATAGCGGCATGCTCCGCAGGTGACGTAGAAATTCACGGCCACCCGGTCTCCGGCGGCGAACCCCTGGACCTCGGAGCCCACTTCGGCCACTTCGCCTGCTATCTCGTGCCCCATGATCAGGGGCAAAACGTCCAATCCCATTCGGCCGGCGCGGATCTTCAGGTCGGTGCCGCAAACACCCACGTTTCGTACCCGCACCAATGCCTCGTGGGGGCCGATGGCGGGCACATCCAATTCCCTGGGGATCAGGGGACCGCCGAATTCTTCCAACACCAGTGCGCGCATTTTACCTCCGGACCAGAATGGAATCAGACCACCTGGACGCAGGGTACCACGGTTGCTCCACCTTTAGCCCCGACGATTGCTTTTACGAAGGTTGGGTGACTAAGACCGCCGCGCTTCCGGATTCTCAGCACCCTGGTGGATAGCTCTTGGTCGAAACTTGCACTCCTTGAGAGTCAAACAGTCCGGCCACGTCGGGGTCTGAGTTATTCCAGATTGGGCCACCACGTTGGAATGAGAAGCCACCCCATTCGGGATGGGTCTCATTGGTGTAAACGCGAATCCGTTTTCCGGCGCCGATTGCATAGGACGGGAATATGAACGTAGGGCTTCCATCGGCTACGTCTTGCAAGAGCCAGGACTCTAAGTTCACCGCACTGGTTCCCAAATTAGCGACTTGGACATACTCATCGGACTCGCTTCGGGGAACAAGCCCGTCGAAAAATATACACTCAATGACCACATTACCACCTGAGGGAGGCGGTTCGGTTGGTGTAGCTGTTGGCAAAGGCGTTGCCGTGGGCAGAGGTGTCGCCGTGGGCAGGGGCGTCGACGTGGGCAGAGGTGTCGCCGTGGGCAAGGGCGTCGCTGTGGGCATGGGCGTCGCCGTGGGCAGAGGCGTTGCCGTGGGCAGGGGCGTCGCCGTGGGCAGGGGCGTCGCCGTGGGAGCAGGGGTATCGGTTGGCCTGGGCGTTGCCGTGGGCTCGGGGGTAGGGGTTGGCGTGGGCATGGGAGACGCCGTTGGCGGCGGTGTGGCCGTGGGCCCGGGAGTCACCGTGGCGACAGGGACCGCTGCGGGCACGGAAGTGGCAATGGGAGGCTGTGTCGAGGTCGCCGGGAGAACAGCATCGGCCGTTGTCCGAGTGGTTCTGATGGGCTCAGGGGATGGAACCAAAGAAGGAGCCGGAGCCGTCAGCCCAACCGGGCGGGGCGTAGCCGTCGGCGGAAGCGACACCGTTGGCGGACTTACGACAGTCTCAATGCCAGGCTCCAATCCCGGATCAGGCGGGTCGAGCGCTCCAGGACTGGCGGCGCTGGCGCAAGCTGCGCCCAACAGGACTATCGAAACCAGGGCGACCATGTATGCGATTTTTAGGATCAGCTCATACCCTCTGGGGCAACCCCTGTTTGCTTAATGGACAAAACGGGATCATGGGCAAGAATTTAACCCAGGCTGGCTACAATGGCAAGGGAACCGCCACCGCTCAGCCAGTTTTTACAAAACATATTCATCACGGGGCGTTGCCGCCAACCATTCTCGATAGGCGTGCCTGGCAGGCTATGATTTTTTACCAGGCCATGTCAAACACGGGTGGCGGGCAACCTGCCCGGCTGCCTTTGAGATTCCGGGGAAAGCTCAGCCCCCTTCCTCTGTCCCAGGAACAGGAACGAACGCATATTCTGGGGCACCACCCTCGTACCCAACTCGCTGGGCTGGACTTTGGGTCGATTCAAGAATGGAAAACTGCCGGACATGATCCGTCAGGAGGGTTACCCCCCCGCCGA
>JADFPM010000025.1 GCA_022562335.1 Chloroflexota bacterium | reverse complement strand
TTTGTCGGGTACCAGAAAAACCGAGTAGGAAGCCAACCAAAACGGGTGTGTTTGGTCGAAGTCAAAACAAGTCGGCCAGGAAAACCCAAGGACGGATTACGTGCTGAAGGCCGCAGAGGGATGACAACCGATGATCTTCGAGATGCCAGCAGACTCGGGTTCGTGTTGCTGTTGGTCAACGTGGAGTTGACTGACCATTGGCATGCGATAGTCACGGAACACGAAATCCCAGTGACCTGACTATAAATTGTGGGAATTCCTCCGTTCTGGCCAGGGGAGTGACAAACAGTGTCCGCAACCCTCAAAATAAACAACCGATCCGTCTCCCAAAGGAGCACTACCATGTCCACCCAGTCATCCAGCGAAACGAGAGGCGGCCCCACCCGGGGCAGCCAAGGCGAGTTCTCCCACCGGCCCATGGCCTGGGGCAGGGGCGGCATGGTCGGCGCCGGCACCCAACTGACGGCCCAGGCTGGGATGCGTGTCCTTTGGCAGGGCGGCAACGCCGTGGACGCCGCCGTGGCCGGAGCATTGGCCGCCGGGGTGTTGGAACCCACCGCCCACTACTCTCTGGGCGGCGAGGTGGCTATGCTGTTTTACGACGCTGCCGCCAAGAAGGTCCGGTCCATCGTCGGCCAGGGTTGGGCCCCCCGGCAGGCCACCACGGATTTGTATCTGGAAAGGTGGGGCGAGATCCCATCCGGCGTGCTGAGCACCACGGTTCCCGGCGTCATTTCCGCCCTGCTGGCCATGCTGTCCGAATACGGCACCATGAGCTTCACCCAGGCCGCCCAAGCGGCGGTCAGCTTCGCCCATGACGGGTTCCCCGCCTACCAACTTCTGTCCCGAGCGATAGGCGGCGCCGAGCGGATGGCCAACATCCAGAAATATCCCGATACCGCCAGGGTCTACCTGCCCGGCGGCAAACCGCCGGTGCTGGGCAGCATGTTCACCCAGCAAGACCTGGGCATCACCCTTTCGTTGATGGTCCGGGGAGAGCAGCAGGCTTTGGCCGATGGAAAGAGCCGGGAGGCCGGCATCCAGGCGGCCCGGGACGTTTTTTACAAGGGAGACCCGGCCCGGCGGATGGTCAAAGCCCTCCAAGACCTGGGCGGGCTGTATTCGGACGATGATTTTGGCGATTACCAGTCGCCGTCGGAAGAGCCCATATCAACCACCTACCGGGACTACGAGATATTCACCAACCGCACCTGGACCCAGGGCATCACCTTGCTGCAAACGCTGAACATCCTGGAGAGCTACGACCTGGCGGCCCTGGGCCACAACAGCCCCCAGGCTATCCACCTGCAGGTGGAGGCCCTCAAGCTGGCCTTTGCCGACCGGGAACGGTACGTGGGCGACCCCGAATTCGTCGACGTTCCGGTGGATGAACTTCTCTCCAAAGAGTACGCCGCTCTCCGCCGGGGCCTGATCGACCCCAGCAAAGCCCGGGCCGAATACCCGCCCGGCGACCCCCGTAAGATGCAGGCCGCCCTCCAGGGTTATCTGCCCAAGGCTTCGGATCTGGCGCTGGAAACCGTGGGCGGAGATTCCGACGGAACCACCTATCTGGCCACGGCCGACGCCCAGGGCAACATGGTTTCCGTCACGCCCAGCAGCTTCGCCGGGCTAACCCAGGGCATGATCCTGGGGGACACGGGCATCCTGATCAACACCCGGGGCTGTTACTTCTGGCTGGACCCGGACAACCCCAACGCCATCGCGCCCCACAAGCGTCCCCGCACCACTCCCTGTACCTTCATGATCACCAAGGGCGGCCAACCCTTCATGACCCTGGGTACGCCGGGAGGAGACAGCCAGCCCCAGAGCAACCTTCAGGTGTTGAACAACGTCATCGACTTTGGCCTGAACATCCAGGAGGCGGTGGAAGCGCCGCGCTTCTGCGGGTACAGCTTCCCCCGGTCTCCCTGGCCCCACGAGTCGTATCCGAATCAATTGGGAGTTGAAGACCGAGTCCCCGCCGCCACGTTGGACCGGCTTCGGGACCTGGGCCACCAGGTGGAGCCCACCGGTCCCTGGGGAATCTCAAACGGCTTCACCCCTATAATCGTCGACCCCGCTTCCGGCGTGTACAACGGCGGCGCCGACCCCAGAAAAGAATCCGTCATATTAGGCTGGTAAAGCTGAGAGCTGACACCTAACAAAGGAGTCTCCCTTGACCACTGCAACGCCCGAAGAGGCCAGGATTCAGATAGTCAACCTGGTCCGCGAGTTTGTCCGCCGGGACGTGGAACCGGTGGCCGCCGAACTGGACCGGGAGGACAAGGTCCCCCACGATCTCATCGACAAGATGAAGGGCCTGGGCCTATTCGGCATCACGGTGCCCGAGGAATACGGCGGCCTGGGCCTGGACTACACCACCTTTGCAAACATTTTTGAAGAGCTGAGCAAAGGCTTCATGAGCATCACCGGGGCCATAGGCACCCACCACATCCTGACCTACGTGCTGATGCACTACGGCACCGAGGAGCAAAAACAAAGGTTTCTGCCCGACCTGGCCAGCGGCCGCAAACGGGGCGGCTTGGCCCTGACCGAGCCCGGCGGCGGCAGCGACGTGGCCAACCTGAAAACCACGGCCACCAAAGACGGTGAAGAGTACGTGATCAACGGCACCAAGACGTTCATCACCAACGGACGCTACGGAGACTCGTTCTGCCTGTTGGCCCGCACCGACGAAGCAGCCGACCCGCCCTACCGGGGGATCAGCTGCTTCGTCATCGAAAAGGGCGATCCCGGCTTCAAGGTGGGAAGAGACCTGGACAAGATGGGCTACCGGGGTCTGGATACCTGCGAGTTGATCTTCGATGATTTTCGTATCCCAGCGGATAATCTGGTGGGCGGTCAGGAGGGCCGCGGGTTCAGCCAGGTGATGAGCGGGTTGGAAACGGGCCGAATCAACATCGCCGCCCGGGCGGTGGGCGTGGCCCAGGCCGCGTTCGAGGCTGCCATACGCTACTCCCAGCAAAGGGAGACCTTCGGCGTGCCCATCTCCCAGCACCAGGCCATCCAACTCAAACTTGCCGACATGGCCACCAAGGTGCAGGCCGCGCGGCTGCTGACCTACGACGCGGCGGCAAAAAAAGACCGGGGAGACCGGGTGGACCTGGAATCGGGGATGGCCAAGCTATTCGCCAGCGAGGTATGCCAGGAAGTCGCCCTGGAGGCGTTGCGCATCCACGGGGGGTACGGCTACATCAAGGACTCCCCGGTGGAGCGTTATTACCGGGACGCGCCCCTGATGATAATAGGCGAAGGCACCAACGAGATCATGCGCCTGATGATAGCCAAACAGCTACTCAATCTGCCCCAGTACCAGATTTAGGCCCATTCCCGTCCGGGGCATTCCCGTCCGGGGCATTCCCGTGCGGGTCATCCCAAGCCTCCAGCCATGTCATCCTGAGCGCTCCGAAGGATCTGGGGCAGGGGGCGTCCCCTCCCCAGATGTTTCGCCGCTGCGGCTGGCTCAACATGACATTTTGTGGAGTGAGCGGCCTAATGCTCCGCCAGGTCCGCCGCCAGCGCGTTGAAGGTCACCCTTAGCATGGGGGCATCGCTGGTGTTGCGCCATTGGTGGAAGCAGTTGGGCGGGACCAGCACCGAATCCCCCTCGGCCACCGCGAACTCCTTGCCGTCGCAGACAATGGTGCCGTGACCCTCCAGGATGAACACCGCGTGGTCCCACTCGTGGCCGTGGCCTCCTGCGCTTTCGTGGCTAACCGCGCCCGGCGCCATGGCCCCGTTGTACAACATCACGTAGGTCGGCGCTCCGTCGGGAATGCCGATCAACCTGCTGCCCGGCTCCTTTCCCAGGTCCCTGAAATTACGGATCACCGGCGGCTTGCCGTTGCCGGTTTCGCCGGTGCGGGCCCCCCCGGTCTGGGCCGCCATCAATGGATTGATCTCTATGCGGCGTATGACGCCGTCGCCGCCGTTGTTCAGGGTGTAGTGGTCAACCTCGCCGGGGATCAGGATCCCGTCGCCCTCTTTGACGGGAAACTCCTTACCGTCGCAAAACAGGGTGCCGGAGCCCTTGATGATATACACCTCATGCTCCCAGGGATGTATGTGGTGGGCGCTGGTGGCGCCGGCGGCTATCTCCGAATAGGTCATGGTGCAGGTGGTGGGATTGTCGTCCAGCCAGATCATCCTGGCCGACGTCCCTTCCGGGGAATAAAGGTTTCTAAAGTTCCGGATTATGGGCTCCATGGCTAAAACCTCCCAGTCTTAGTGGCTGATGGCTGACCGCTGAAAGCTGTCAGCTATCACCTCCCCTTCCATTGGGGTTTGCGCTTTTCGGCAAAGGCTTTCGGGCCCTCTTTAGAGTCCTCGGTGGCCAGAAGCTGGTCGTACATCTTGTAGGTCATGGCGCAGATGTCCTCGGTGCTCATGTTCTGTCCGGTATACGCCAGCTCCTTGAAATACTGGGTGGCCAGCGGGGCATTTTCCGCGATCTGTCCCGCCATTTTTAATGCTTCGGGCATCAACTGGTCCGCGGGGACGACTTTATTTAGGAAACCCATATCGTAGGCCCTTTGGGCGGAGACCGGCTGGGCGGTCAACACCAACTCCAGCACGGCCGACATGGACATCGATTTAGGCAGGACGGTCCCGAAGGGGGGCAGAAGGCTCCATTTGGTCTCGGTGATCCCCAGCTGGGCCTCTTCGGAAGCTATCCGCAGGTCGCACATCTGGGCGATGGACCAGCCGCCGGCCAGGGCGAAGCCATTGACCGCGGCGATCAGCGGCTTCCAGGTTCGGGGCCACATGAACGGCCGGTCGGGGCTCATGCTATCCGACGCCTTGGCCTGAACGCCTTCCGCGTTGTCCGCCGCGCGCTCCTTCAGGTCTCTTCCCGCGCAAAAGGCTCTTCCCGTGCCGGTGATGATGGCCACGTAC
Organism: Chloroflexota bacterium; assembly: GCA_022562335.1. Classification (GTDB taxonomy): domain Bacteria; phylum Chloroflexota; class Dehalococcoidia; order Lucifugimonadales; family UBA3495; genus Io17-Chloro-G2. Next base: position 11,907 of record JADFPM010000025.1, on the reverse strand, counting down.
GACCCTTCTTCCCCATCGAACCTCTCGATGGCCTCGCCCAGCTCCCGTCGCAATTGCCGGTTGATGGAATTCAACGAGGCCGGCCGGTTTAGCGTGATGATGACAATGTTGTCCCGCTTTTCGTAAAGAACTGTTTCAGCCAAAAGTGATACGCTCCTAGTTAGCTATCAGCGGCCAGCGCGCAGCGGTCAGCGTTCGGGCTGATAGCTGGATGCCGACGGCTGAGCGCCGTATTTTCCTCACGCATATTCGATCAGCCGCGTGCCGCCGACAACGTGCAAATGACCGTGGCTCTGGCTTTGCATACCGTCGGGCCCAAAGTTCGACAATATGCGAAACCCGCCCACCGAATACATACACCCCATCTCCGCCGCCACCTTTCCCAACCGGTTCAAAAGCCCGCTATTCCACAATTCCAGTTGGCTGTAATGTTTCTTCGGCATCACCAGAAGCATCACCGGCACCCAGGTAAGCCGGTTCACGATGACTATGATGTCTTCGTCAAGATACCTGATCCTGGCCGGGGAACGGCCTGCGACGATCTCGCAGAAAACGCAGTCGGCTGGGGTGCTCAATTTCTGGCGCTCAACTCCGGGTGATCCTCACCTTATATGGCGCTACAACCAAGGGTCTTGCCACCGCGATTCCCGAGTCGATCAAAAGACCTGCTGGGATCACAAAGCCCTTTCAGGCTACCCGGCGGCGGGCCTTGTGAATATAGATGGAGGGTAAACCCTTGTCAACGTGGACCGGCATCTCCACTTGTTTGGAAGGGTCCCAGGCACAGGCTGTATGTTAATATAGTGCCCGGAGGTGGCCATGTTCAGATTGGCCGTTTTAACCGTCAGCACCTCGGGTTCCCAGGGCCAGCGGGAGGACACCAGCGGCCAGGCGATCAAGGATCTGCTGGCGCCGCCGGAATACCAGGGCGTCAGGTACGAGGTGGTCCCCGATGATAAGGATGTCATCGCCGGCCGCATGTCGGAATGGGCCGACTCCGGCGAGGTCGATTTGATCATTTCCACCGGCGGCACCGGCCTGGGACGCCACGACATCACCCCCGAAGCCTGCCTGTCCATCATAGACAGAGAGGTGCCAGGCCTGGCGGAAACCATGCGGGCGGAAACCTTGAGATTCACCCCCATGGCCATGCTCAGCCGGTCGGTGGCGGGCATCCGGGGGAATACATTGATCATTACGCTACCCGGCAGCACCAAGGGAGTACGGGAATGCCTGGAGGTGGTCCTCCCCGTGCTGCCCCACGCGCTGGAACTGCTGCAGCGGGAGTCCGTCAGCGAACATCCCACATAACCCCACACTGAAAAGCAACCCACGTCTTGCAACCCACCGAGAACGGCCGGTGGCGAAGCCCGCCGTCACTCCGGCCCCGTTATCGATCATTCTGGAGATACGCCCAAATGCCCGACGATTCCCTGCCTTCCGATCCCTCCGAACAGCCGCCGGTATATTGGCCCCGCGTCAAAGAGATCATGGACACCATCATGGAAAGGTGGATAGCGCGGTCGGGGCGTCAACCATTGCCCGGCATCCACGACTTCTATTGGGAAACCTCCCAGGCCTTGAAAGACAGCATCCTGTCGGGGATCCGGGCCATCGAACCCGGCATCCCCGCCCGGGATACCGCCCTCGTCCGCTCCCTGGCCCGGGCCATCGGCACCTCCGGGCGGATGCCCCTGCGGGGCCCCTTCCTATCCAGGGAAGAGGTAGATGAGCTCGTGGCCTGGATCGACTCCGGCATGCCCGAAGGCCCGTAGGAACCGATAGGCGCGCCGGGAATCAAGGTCTGGACCTGGGGATGGGGACCCGGCCAGGATTGTCGAACCACCATTCCGTAAAAAAATCGGTATAGCCCCAACAGCCTGAGCATAAAAAACGCCGGGGCGGAAGCAATCTAATGCCCGCCCCGGCAAAGTGTTCGCCGGTGTTTCTTGGATCGGGACCCGTTAAGCCAGGACGGGCTCCTTATCCTTGGTGTATATCTGTATCCGGTTCCGGGTGTGATCCAGCACAAAGATCCGGCCCTGGCCATCGCATTTGACGGCGCAAGGGTGAGAGAACTTCTTGTCGAAGGTCGGATCTTGAGCCATGGCTATCGCCCGTTGGCGGATCATGTCCGGATTGGAGGACAGCTTATCTTTGCCCCATTTGGACAGGACGTGGTCGCCGCGCATCTCATTGATGAACCGGCCCTCAGGACTTAGTATCTGGACCCGGTTGTTCATCCAGTCGGCTACGTATATGTCGCCGTCCTGGTCCACGCAAACGCCGTTGGGCCGGTTGAATTGACCCACGCCGCTGCCGGACTGGCCAAAGGTGGCCTGCCACTTCCCGTCGGCGGTGAACTGCTGGATACGGTCGTTTCGCCAGTCGGCCACGAACACCGATCCGTCGGGCGCCAACGCGATCCCCCAGGGCATATTGAACTCGCCGGGACCACTCCCGAAGCTGCCAAACTTGCCCAGGAACTTGCCGTCCAAGGTGAATTTCTGGACCCTGCTGTTCCGGCTGTCGACCACGAACATGGTCTGGTCTGAACTGATGGCCAAGCCCGCGGGGCGGTCCAATTCACCGTCTCCCGAGCCACCGGTTCCCCATTTGCTGAGGAACTCACCGTCCTTGCTGAAGACAGAGATACGGTTAAGCCATTCATCGGCTATATACAGATTTTCGTCCTTGTCCAATACTATCGACGTGGGCCACATGAACTGGCCGTCGGCCTCGCCGTAGGACCCAAACTCGGAGATGTACTCTTCCGACAGGGTGCAGACGGTCACGTGTATCCCGTCCGGCCGGTTCTCGTAGGAACGGTTCAAGACGTATACGATGTCGTCGGCGCCCAACGCGAAATCCACCGGATTCCTGAACCCGGTGCCGGAGAACTCACTACGTCCCACCGAATGGGAGTAAGAGTAGGTCCGGTCGGTCAGCCCAAAAAAATGGGTGCTCATGCCTTTTACCTCTTATCTAGCTGATTATGAACTGCGCTGGGGATGCTGTGTTTGCCTCAGCGCGGCCGTTCCGATTTACTAGCTGCCAGATGCCGCTCTAAAAGAACTTCACCGGTTCGAACTTACCGCCGATTATGGGAGTGGCGTCCAGGTGGAGCCAGTCTTCCAGGATGGAAACGTAAACCTGGCGGAAGTCCATGCTGGACTTGAGGTTGCCGCCCTCTTCCTGCTTGTTTGGCTCCAGGGAGGGGTATTCACCGTAGAGCCCGCCCTTGACGTGGTCGCCTATCGCGAAGGCGATGCCGCTGGCGCCGTGGTCGGTGCCAGAGCCGTTGTCGCTGATACGCCGGCCAAACTCGGTGAACATGAACAGGGTCACGTTGTCGGCGGCGTCATGCTCGTGCAGGTCGTCGAAGAAATTCTCCACGGTGTTGGACACGTCGGACCACAGTCCCCCGTGGAGCTGGCCCTGGTTGGCGTGGGTGTCGAAACTGTTATAGGGAGAGGTGGTGTACAGGATCCGCGTACCGAATCCAGCCAGGTGGGTCTGGGCGATGTTCTTCATGTACTGGCCCACCGTGGTATTGGAATACTCGACGGTGGAAGAGTAGTTGTCCGGCGCGGTGGCCAGGATGTCGGCCCCCTTCAGAGCGTCGGTGCCGGTGCGGTGGATGTAATCCAGCACGGCGCCCCGGCCCACGGCCGGTGAATACATGCGGCCAAAGACGTCCAACGCCTCATTCCGCTGGGACTCGCCATCTATTCCGGTAAGCAGTCCGTAGGTCTCCAGGTTTCCGACGGAGGCCACGGGCACCCCATCCTTAGCCAGCGCTCGAGGCAGGCCCCGTCCAAAGTTGACCCCGGTGAGCACGTTCTCACCCGATGGGTCCATATCTTTGATGGCCCGCCCCAACCAACCTTCGGTGCCAATCGTGTCGGGCTCGCAGGTATGCCAGATATCCATGGAGCGGAAGTGGGAGTAGCTGGGCGTGGCATAACCGATGCCCAGGAAAATGGCCAGCTTGCCCTGGTCCCAGAACTTTTTCAGCGGACCCATGGCCGGATGAAATCCCAACTCATCGTTGATGGGGATTATCTGGTCTTCGGGAATTCCCAACGTAGGCCGGTAGTCTCGATACAATCCGCTGTTGCGCGGTATGAGCGTGTTCAGCCCGTCATTGCCTCCGGATAGCGACAGGACTGCCAATACCGGGTCTTTCTTGGTCGAAACCATTATTCGTCCTCCAATAAATTAACGTACAGGCGTACGGGAAACTGTCTATTTGGTTTAACCGAACTGGAACTCCGCCGTAGCGGCAATCATTTGAAGCATCTCGCCGGTCCGGCGGGTGAACTCGGTGCGCTCGGCATCGGAGCCGTGGCTCAAATCTCCGGCTTTCTGGGCGTGACTGGTCAGCTCCGACCGGGTGTCGTCGGTAACGTCCAACGGTCCCACCAGGTCCAAGCACCCGTCCACGAACTCCGCGGGAGACAGCTTGCTGCCCCTGGCGGCCAGCCGGTTCACTATGTCTTTGATACCCGGCATCTCGGTGTTGCCCAGGTAATCGGAAGCGAAATTTATGCGTTCCACCAGGGTGCCGCTGTCGATCCACTCCCTGCCGGTGTGCCATCCCTCCACCGTGGGGGGATTCATCAGGTCCATGCCCATGTATTTGGGCTCCTGAGAGATCTCGAACAACCCCGGCTTTATCTCCCGGTGGTCGCCCGCCAGCCTCAGGGTACCCGCCACCACTTCCGCCGGGCTCTTCACCTTGGCGTAGCGTACGTCTTCCGACTTGAAGAAATCGGAGGTGAACAGCGCCTCCAGCATGGCCCCGATGTTGTATCCGGAGTCGAAGTAGGTCTTTTCCAGGAGCTTTATGGCGGCCTCGTCCCGGGGCGGGGTCAGCCGCCAGGCCGGGATCTGGGGCTCATCGGCCACGAAGAAGTTGTACATATGACGGGCCAAGAACCGGGCGGTGGCCGGTTGTTTACAAACGATGTCTACGATGTCGCCGCCGTCCCAGGCTCCGGTCTCTCCCAAGAATGTCTTTTCTTCATCGTCGTGGTCCGCGGGATCAAAACGGAATTCCCATGGGCTGCGGCCGTAGGGGAAGGGCGGATAGGCCGGGGCCACGTTCCAGCCGGTGAACGCCCGGGCGCAAGCCTTGACGTCGTCCTCGGAATAGTTGAATCCCTCGTCCATGCCGACGCCCAGCGAGAACAGTTCCAACAACTCCCGGCCGTAGTTCTCGTTGAGATTGATCTTGTGGCTCTCGGAGTTGTCCAGGTAATACATCATGCCTGGGCTGAGACACAATTGCATCAACAGGTCCCGGAAACTGCCCATTCCGTAATCCCGGAACATCTGGATCATTATCCCCATCTCTTGGCCGCTGTCGATCTTGCTATGGCCGGCACAGAATATCATGTGCCAAAACAGGGCTACCTTCTCTTGCAGCTGGCGCGGACTGTTGATCATCCGGAAGAGCCAGGACTGGACGTTGTTTTCAATGGCCGCAGCTTCATGATAAGAAGGCTGGTAACGCATCACCAGGTCGTCTTCAATCCCAGGTTGGTCATCGGGATGCAGCAGCGCCTGCACCGTCGCGTCGTACCCTTGGGCTGTCTTGGCCTCGATCTCGTCACGGCTTGCCCCAAATCCGGCGCGCCGCAGCAAATGGGCCATCAATGCCACGTCCTGCTCAGCCATTGGTTCCTCCTCCATACTGTATCGGTTATCGCTTCAGCCGGTTTTCACCGCTGTATCAAATCGTTTTAGCGACCCAAGGACCCTAGCCAAAATCACGCCCCAAAATTGGGCGTAGCTATCGGGCCAAGGCTCTTTGGTAACAATGATTCCGAGGTAATAAGATAGTACACCTAGTCGTGGGTGTCAATGATCATAGAGAACCTCAAATCCGTCAGATCAGACCGCATAATCATACTACCGTTTAATAGGTAACATCAGGGTATTTCTTGGTGTGTTTCACCAAGCCATCCCACTGCCTTAGACCACACGGATCACGATGCTGCACCGGCTGCAAAAGGTAAGTCCGCCGCCCCATAAAGCCACGCCATCTTGGTACCTTCCCTAACCGGCATAAGATATACTTGACACTGTTCAAGGGGCTTTGCTAGGATTCCGGCCAATCGGCTAACGATGTATCAAAAACGCGCCCCGCAGCCCCGTCGAGCAGCCCTACAACTGGCCGCGGACACACCTGGACTGAGTTGTCAGGAATGAGCCCTCAAGTGACCAGCACACCATTCGACCAGACTACTCCAGGACCTGAGCTCCCGGGGTTGGTCGCACGGTATAGAAATTCGGTCGAAGCAGCGCTGTACCGGTCGGTCCCCGAGTCCAAGGGGGACGACCTTTTCTTCCCCATTCGTTACCACCTGGGATGGGTGGACCAAGACGGGGCGCCCACAGAATCCTCCTTGACCCATGGTAAAGCGTTGCGGCCCACCTTGTGTTTGTTTGCCTGTGAAGCCCTGGGCGCCGATCCGGCCCGCGCCCTTCCCGCCGCCGCCGCTCTGGAGCTGATCCACAACTTTTCGCTGATCCACGATGACATTCAGGACCAGGACGTGGAGCGCCGCCACCAACCGACCCTTTGGCACCTATTGGGTATTCCCAGGGCTCTTGTGGCCGGCAACGGGCTCCAATCGGTGGGCGACCTGGCGATATTAAACGTTGCCGGGGGGGACGTGCCCCCTGAAACGGCATTGAGGGTGTCCCAAATCCTCACCGAAAGCTACTTGGAAATGATCCAAGGCCAGTGCCTCGACCTGGATTTTGAGTCCAAGACCGACATCGCCGCCGGCGAATACCTGCAGATGATAGCGTACAAGACCGGCGCCCTCATCCGAAGCGGTCTGGAGATCGGCGCCCTGCTGGCCACCGACGATCAGATTGCCATTCAGGCCTTTTCCCGCTTTGGCAGCGGTATCGGCCGGGCGTTCCAGATCCGGGACGATTTTCTGGGGATTTGGGGAGACCAAGCCACCACAGGAAAGCCGCGGGGCAACGACATTCGGAGGCGCAAGAAGACCTTTCCCCTCGTCTTCGCACTGGAGAATGCCCGCGGCAAATCCCGGGAGGAGCTGTTGCGCATTTACGGCCAGGAAGAACTCACCGACACTGACGTGGAAAATGTCCTAACCATTTTGGAAACGGTCGGCGCCCAAAAACAGTCCCGGTCCATCACGGAGACCAGCGCCCAGGAGGCCCTGGCGGCCCTGAAGCCCATCGCCCTTCCCGCCTGGGCCCAAAATGAAGCTGAATCATTGGTGGATTTTCTAGCCCACCGGGAATTCTGATGAATGGGCGGGGCAGTGGGATCGCGAACCCAAATCCTAGTGTGAGCGTATACGGGGAGATATGAACAAAGCAAAACGCCCCGCCGAACTTGCCGTCCGGTTGGGTGCATACATATTGAAGAACCGGCTCAAGGGCAGGAAACGGTTTCCCTTGGTGACCATGCTGGAACCATTGGAAATGTGCAACCTGGCCTGCATCGGTTGCGGGCGTATCCGGGAATACAAACCGGTGCTTGATAAAATGATGCCGGTGGAAGAAGCCCTGGCCGCCGTCCACGAAGCGGGAAGTCCCATCGTATCAATCGCGGGTGGAGAGCCTACCATCCATCCCCGGATCCACGAGATCATCAACCAGTTGGTGGCCGAGAGATATTTCGTCTATTGCTGCACCAACGGGTTGTTGTTGGAAAGAATGCTAAAAAAAATCCCGCCCAGCAATAAAAACCAGCAATTTAAGGACGCAGTATTGTGGGAGAATTGCCTCGAGGTGCTAAAAACGGATGCGGTGTGTCTAGTCTCAAACGATAAAGCATTCTATAAGTCGAGGGAATACAGTCAGGGTCTTGCCGACGAACTCAAGCAGGATATTGAGAAGTGCCCAAATGAGTTCAAAATCTTTCCCAGGCTTGCTGATTTATTGTCAGAGATTAAAACAGGGGTCCAGATAGAACCGGAGATTTTGATAGAAGCCTATATGAACCAAAACAGTGCACAGTTGGAGGGGATGGCTTCCAAACAATCCTTTATAATGGAAGGTGAACCGAGGACAACGTTGGAAGTCTTCGCTACGGAGAATCCACTTTTTCTATATTTTGATTTTACCATCGAATTTCCCTGTGTTGACACTTCCAATGAAGGAAGAACAGATGCGCGTATCTATGCCAGTGGAGAAGGGAAGTACAACGCTGAGGAAAAGAAAATTGTTGAGCTTACAACCCGCGGAGAAACGCTTTTACATCGACTTCCCGATGGAACCGAGAAGAAGCTCGAAAATATTGTGATTGGTGTCATGACCGGTGTGATAGGCCACCGGACGGTGGAGCATTCAGTTAAGCGCAAGCTTTGAATAAATTACTAAAATTTCCGGTCAATATGTGCGGTAGTAACGATTTGTGTTTACAGACAGGTCTCCCAGTTTAGATATTCTACACGATTTTAAGCGGCGTGTTTTTCCTTCTCTGAGTTTTCAAAAACATATTGTTGATAGAGAGGCCTTCCGTCCTCGAAGGTCTGCATGGGCGTCCTGCCTTGGCAATGTTTTCCCTGATTGGTTCTGTCGTTATTGTAATCATCCATGAATATATCGAGGTCGATCTGGATTTCTTCAATAGATTTGTAGATTTTTTTCCTGAAGGCGACCTTGTAGAATTCATCTTGAACGATTTGGTTCAGCCGCTCGGTTGATCCGTTGGTCTGTGGATGCCGGACCTTTGTTCTGGAATGCTCCACCCCATTCAAATGCAAAAACAATTGATAAGGGTGAGTTTCTATCCGGCCACAGTATTCGGTTCCCCGGTCGGTGAGAATCCGCAGGAGCCGCATTCCCTGGGCATCGTAGAACGGCAGGACCTTGTCATTAAGAAAGTCAGCGGCGGTGAGAGCGGTTTTCTCAGGATACACCTTGGCGAAACCAACGTTGGCATGGGTGTCGATTCCGGTTTGCTGATAAATCTTGCCGACCCCTTTAATGGAAGCCTAAAGCGAGCTTTTAGGCTACGCCCCAAGGAAATAATGAGTGCTATAAAGGTAATTAAATGCCTTTATGACCGCTATAAAGGTCATTTAACTTGACGCAACACTTGCCAAAGACTAAGATTAATAATTGCCCTTTTAAAGAATGGGATAATCTCATGGCTTTACGAAAGAAAGAAAGAACCTACTCACGCTATAGCACGGATGCCGTAGTATTACTTGGCAAACTAATTCAACTCGCCAGAAAAGAGCAGAAAACTAGTGAAAGTGATCTGGCCGACCGGGCTGGAATTGCCCGGAGCACTCTGCAGAAAATTGAGAAAGGCGATCTTACATGTGAGATTGGCCTGGTGTTCGAGGTCGCTACCATTGTCAGTATAAAACTTTTTGACGCTGACAGTAGGTTTATGACCATGCAGATTGAACGGGCCGATGACAAGATAGCCTTGCTTCCTAAGGCCGTTCGTAGACCTAGAAAGAGTGTCGATGATGACTTCTAGTACGGAAAATTACACAGAAGCGTTTGTCTGGATTTGGTTGCCGGATGTAACAGAGCCGATTGTTGCAGGAAAGTTATCTATGGATGGTAGTGCTCTCGTTTTCAACTATGGCCAAAGCTATCTGGAAAGGGATAATGCAATTCCCATCTATGATGCAGAGTTACCACTTAAACCCGGAATCTTGCCTCTTTTAAAAGGTTTGAGTATGCCCGGATGCCTTCGGGATGCCTCTCCCGATGCCTGGGGGCGGCGGGTGATCATCAATAGAAAGCTGGGGGCAAAGGAAACTGATGCAGATCAGGGTGAGCTTGATGTATTGACCTTTCTGCTTGAGTCAGGCTCAGACCGCATTGGTGCATTGGATTTTCAACGATCCGCAACAGACTACGAACCCCGGTCGTCTGTCAATGCAAGTCTTGACGAGTTACTGGCATCTGCCGAGCGTGTTGAAAAAGGGGTTCCCCTCACACCGGAACTGGATCAGGCTCTTCACCATGGCAGTTCCATTGGAGGGGCTCGTCCCAAAGCATTGATTAAAGATGAGGACAAGAAATATGTTGCCAAATTTTCTGCGACAGCGGATTTATACAGCGTCGTCAAAGCCGAGTTTATTGCCATGCGCCTTGCGGCACTTGCAGAACTTAATGTGGCACCGGTGTCTTTGACGAAGTCCTCCCATAAGGATGTTCTGCTTATAGAACGCTTTGACAGAGTAAAAGTCGTGGGGGGATGGCAACGTAAATCTATGGTGTCAGCCCTGACTCTTTTGAGGCTTGATGAAATGATGGCGCGATATGCCAGTTATGAAGAGCTTACAGAAATCATACGACACAAATTTACAAATGCGTCATTAACGCTCAGAGAACTTTTTGGTCGCCTCACGTTCAACATCCTTGTTGGCAATACGGATGATCACGCCCGCAATCATGCGGCTTTTTGGGATGGGAAGATGCTCTCACTAACGCCTGCCTATGATATATGTCCGCAGGGAAGGTCTGGCGGTGAAGCCACCCAGGCTATGTTAATTTCCGGGGATAATCGTATGAGCCGGATTTTATCCTGTCTGGATGCAGCCAAAAACTTTTTGCTCTCAAGGAAAGACGCTGTAGAAATCATTGAAAACCAGATAACCAGTATCGGAAAAAACTGGTCTTCGGTTTGTGATGAAGCAGAGCTCAGTGAAATTGATCGTAATATGCTATGGGGTCGTCAGTTTTTTAACCCTTATGCTTTCGAGAATTTGGAAGGAGATGCCGCTCAACTTATAGGCATGGTCTCTCAAATCAGAGAAGACAGTTAATAGGCATATTGCAATGTGGCATCCGCCAGGGCTTCGGCAAAGAATTTCCTGGCTCGTACACCGCCATAATCACGCACGGCTTTAGATAATCCACGCTGATCTGCGGATGCAACTTTCTTTTTCACGCGATTCAGCACCTTAACCTGATTTTTAGCCAACCGGTCCAGGTTATTGACCAAATCGACGAGAAGGAATTCCTGGCTCAGCGATTTCGGGAAATGGGGTTTTAAACGGAAGTCAAACACCCTCTTTCCTAGTTTAAAGCGTCCATGACGCTTGTGGTTGTATACAACCGTTTCATTATAAAGCTGGGTGGTTCCAACACCGAGTGCGTTATAGGCATTGGGCGAGGTCAGAAGAAACCGGTTGTCTTTCAGAAAGGCTTCGACCAGTTTATCATCCTCTACCGGGGCTTCGCCAAAAGCCGTTTTCTTTGGGCAGTAATAGAGTCCGCCAGAAAGCTTGGTCAGGACTCCGTTCTCCAACAACTGCTTCAAATGCCTGTCCACGGCATTTGACCACCTGGCAAGTTCGGCTCGCCGGTAGACCTGCCCCGGACGCAAATGCTTTTTAACTTCATCTAATTTTGATATGGCAATTCACCTCACTTTCAAGCATAGCTGGAACTATGACAAAATGCAAGTAATTTACTTTAAAAAACATGCATATTAAAAAGCAAAGCTCGTTAAAAAAATAAACGGAGGGGTAGCTGGGTTGTGTCGGGTCTGGGCAGAGCCCAGCACGAGGCGAAGCCGAGGTCTTCTAGAAACACACATCTTGCGGCCATCCTTACGGCAGTATTTTAATGAAACCTTAAGGAGGACGGGTGTCTACGGGGTTTTGGATTGCACCAGCTATCGATTTATAGGAGATATTTTCCCAACTGCATTATCAAATGCTGTGATGCATAATTCAATTTTTGGATTTGCCGCTAAACTTAAACGAAAAAAGAATGCGGCTTAATTAATTGTCCACTAATAACGGGGAAGATCACACCTTGCATGGGGGTATGTGGAGGCCCCAGGCGTAGGCAGGAGACCAAGGCTGACCTCTTCACTAAATACTGTTATTAATAACAGGGGCAGGTCATTCCTATTTCGGTTATCTCAGCCAGGTAGAC
>JADFPM010000269.1 GCA_022562335.1 Chloroflexota bacterium | reverse complement strand
GGGGTCTGCCGTATTTGCGCCGGCCATGGGGATCTGACAGCCATAAACGAGGGGTAGGGAAGATGGAAGAGGGGAAGCAACGAAGGGCGAAATATCGCCTGGGCGGCTTCTTGCCGACGATCTTCATCACGTGGTTCCAGACCTCTTTGGAGTTGTCCTTTTTGACCAGGCAAACCTTGATGTTGTGGGGGCCGGGGCCGTGGTTGCAAGAGTGGGCTATGTCTCCTTTGACCTTGTCGCAGTAGACGTAAGCGTGGACGAAGGGTTGGGGGGCTTTGGCCTGGGTGCCGCCGGAAACGATGTCCCAACGAGGGTTGGATATATCAGACCAGCGCACCTTCCCGATACGCCGATCGTTCCACTGGCGGCGGATATGGACGGTTTCCCCTCCGTAGATCGTGCCCCTGCTTCGGGCGGCGCCCCTTTTCTGGATAGGGTGGACGCCAACCATGAATTTGGCCACCGACCAGAGGGCCGATCCCACTCCCATCAAAAGCTCCTATCGTATCGACGGTGTCAGGTCGTATAGACGGTTTCAGGAAATGCCGGTTAGCCCATGGGGTTGGCGTCGGGGAATCCCAGGATAAACTGGCCGTGATTCTCGTAGGCGCGGTCGCTGACCATCTGGTGCTGGGCTGCGGCATTGATGTCGCGCAGGCATTTCTGCAACACATGGGAAGTGTACATCGCGGTGCCGCCGCCGAAGCGGAACGCCTGGGAAACCACGTCGGCCGCCACCTCGGTGGTATAGGCCGCCGACGCCCGCATCCGCGCCTGTATCGGGCCCGGCGGGGTAATGCCCTGGCAGACCGATTCCCACGCATCTTCTATGGCTTCAAGCGCCACGGCGCGGGCCCCACGCAGCCGCAGATCAGATTCTCCCACGGCTCGTTGGAACGACCCACGGTCGGCCAACAGGGTCATGCTGCCCAGATAACCCCGTTTTTTCGACTGGGCCAGTTCGGTGACCCCGTCCAACGCCCGGCGGCCCACCCCTATGGCGAACCCGCAATGTCCCGTGGTCTGCGCCCCCGGCCTTCCCAGCAGGAAGGCGGGTCCGCCGCGTTGAGGACGGGCTTCCGGCCCACCCCAGGTGAACCGTTGGGGCACGAAAACGTCTGACAGGGAATAATCACAGCTCCCGGTGCCCCGCAACCCCACGACGTGCCAGTTGTCATGGATCTGGACTTGGGAAGTGGGGACGCAGATGCGGATCTGCCGGGGTGAATCCGGCTTGCCGCCTATCACCATGGCCCCGGCGGTAACCCATTGGGAATGCCGGATGCCGCTTCCAAAGGCCCACGTGCCGCTGACCCGGAATCCCCCCTCCACCGGCGTGGCCTCCCCGCTGTAGGCAGCCACACCCGCCGCCATGGGCGCCTTGCCTCCGGCGAAGATCTCGTCGATGGCTTCGCCGGGAAGGAATGCGGACAGGTTGGCCAGGCTGCCGGCGCCGATCATCAAGCACCAACCTGCCGAAGGCTCGATACGGCTGGCGGCTTCGATCACGTCTAGCTGGATCATGGGGTCAGCCTCGGCCCCGCCCAACACCTGGGGCGTCTTGAAAGAAAAAAGCCCGGAATCATAGATTGCGTCGACCGTTGCCTGAGGCAGCGTGCCAGTCGCCTCGGCTTCGTCGGAGCCGGCCAAAAAGACGTCGCGCAGGCCCTCCACGGCGTCCAATAACGCCAGCCGTTTTGCTTCCCGCTGTTCTGGGAAAGTGGCTATCAACTCTGGCCTCCCTCGGTTACGTTTCCCATCTGGGGCCGAGCGGTTCAATCGGAAAAACGGGGCATCACCTCTTTGGCGAACAACTCCAGGGAATCCACGACCTTTTTAGTGTCAAAGCCACCGTAGTTGACGAAGAATATCAGGTTTTCCACGCCGTTATCCCTTAGGGATTCGATCCGCCCGGCCAACTGGTCCGGCGTGCCGAAGAGGGCGACGTTGTCAAAGGCGGCGTCGTAGTCGAAGCTGACGTCCCGGGCGAACCGGCGGCGGTAGGCGCTGAACTCCTCGGGCAGCAGGTCCACGTTGCGGTCCGGCGGGGCCCCCACGTCGTTTCCCGTCTGTTTGAACCACATGAACGGGTCGTGGGTGTCGCGGCGGGCCTGCGCTTCGCTGGCCGCGGTGTACATGGGGCGGGCCAGCACCACCCTGCCCGGATGATAATCGAAACCCGCCTCGCCCAAGGCGCTGCGGTAATGCTCAACGTGTTTGGCCACCTGGTCGAAAGGCTCGCCCTGTCCAATCATCAGGTTCCAGTCGTTTCGGGCCGCCCGGTCCATGCTGGCCGGACTGGACGCCGCCACCCAGATCGGCGGATGGGGAGATTGCACCGGCCGGGGATGAATGGTCATGTCGGTGTAATTCCAGAACTCCCCGTGGTGGTCAAAGGGCTCGTCCAGGGTCCAGGCCTTGGTGATGACCTCCATGGCCTCCTCAAACCGCCGGTTGGCTTCTTCCATGGGTATATTCAACTTGTGGTACTCGCCCCATTGAAAGCCTCGCCCAATGCCGAAATCCAGCCTGCCATCGCTCAGCAGGTCCACGGTGGCGGCCTCTTCGGCCACCTGAATGGGATCATGGAATGGCAAGACCGTGACGGCGGTGCCCAGGCGGATGGTGCTGGTCACGCCGGCCAGGTAGGCCAAAACCGCCAGGGTGGACGACACGATGCCGTGGCGTGAGAAGTGGTGCTCCGTCATCCAGACCGAATCGTAGCCCAGTTGTTCGGCCCGCTGGACCTGCTCCAATGCTTCCTTGTAGTAGCGGACTTCGGCCTTGGGGTCCGGCAATTGGATAGATTGGAAGATGCCAAACCGCATGTATGAGGACTCCTCTTAGCCTTCCAAAAGTGCTGCTTGATCTTGCCCCAACATTGAAGTCAGGCTTAAAAAACAGCCGGTGGCCATTGCAGGATACGGCCTGGCACATTGTATCACCGGCGCATGGGCTAGACCCGCGTGGAGGGTCTAAGAAAGTCATGCTTGCCGCTACGGCCCGCACCCTTGATTGCCCAGCATAGCCATGTACTGCTCCCGAATGTCCTCCAGAAAGTACTGGTACTGGCAAACGGCGAACCGGTATTTCTCCACGTTGGGCGAATAATCATAGGTGCCTTCCGGGGGCAGATCGTTCCACACCAGGTTGTTCAAAACCCCGAAGTCCCAGATTTTTGACATAGGAGTTCCTCCGGTGTAGCCGATCAGATCACCGGCTTGGAAAAACAGCGGCGGATAAACAGTGGTTGGTGGGCTGTCGCCTGCTGCAACATCAGGCGATATCTCTTGGATTCGGCTGACCACGGACCGCAGGTGGTCGAAATAGTAGGCCACCTCACATGAGACCTGGAACTTTAACCCATAGATAGCGTCGCCGCCCTGAACATAGTGGTCAAAATCGAGGAGATATGAATCCACCGGCGCATAGACGGGAACTTCCAGGGCCGAGGGCTTGTTGCCCAAATACCCGTGGGGTTTCAGATCCCCGCCCTGCACGGTCCCTGCCGGAGTCAACGAGTCAATTAGGCTTAGGTCCGTGATGTGTTCGGAGAACACCGGCGTCGGGTCACTTTCGCAATCGCCGTGGAGGCCCCCGGGAGCAAAGATGTCGTATCCGGTGGGCCTCACCCATCTGGGCGTGGGCGCCGGGACGGCCGTTGGTGTTGGCGATGTCTACAAGCAGACTTGGATGAGTATGAA
>JADFPM010000268.1 GCA_022562335.1 Chloroflexota bacterium | reverse complement strand
AAAGTCCAGTTTCCTGATGGTGTTGAGATCGATGTATTTGACATAGAGCTTACCGCGATCTGACCCGAGGGGACCAGTGACCTGGCCCGATCGTAACAAGGCTGTCACGGGACAGCACAGGCACATTCTAGCCCGATACCAACCTTACCCACCACTGTATCTGTTTCTTTGTGCTCAGAGGTCACTGTAGTTGGCGTATATACAGAAACTCACTGGAAATTAGGTGTAAAATTGGTTGACAACAGTAGTACAGATGCTACGATATAAATATCAACCACCAACACCTAATACCAACCAAGGAGGATCACTTGGAGACAAAGCCAAAGACAGACATCGTAGTCAATCTGATAGGTGAAGACGGAAATGCTTTCTCGGTCCTGGGTTTGGTAAGAAGGGCTCTGATCGATGGTGGCCGTAAAGACCTGGTCGCCGAGTACATGGAGAAAGCAGTAGAAGGAGACTACAACCACCTTTTACAGGTGACGATGGAGTACGTAGAAGTCGAGTAGCTCGGAGACCGGAGGTCCTTCAACCCTACCTCCGGTCTGACCTTTGGAGATATTCCAGATGACACAAGAACAATCTAAGATCGTCCACATTCGTAAAGATCCTGGCACTGGATTTGACGCCCATGCGGCCATGGGGATCCTGCGTGGATCGTCGGCGCTTTCGATCCCTTCGGGCGTGCCCAGAAAGCCGGGTTTCGTCCCTGTCTCCGCTGCCATCCATGCCAACCTCCGGGCCGGACCCCGGCGCCAAATCCCCAGGTGGAGATGGTGAGCCGAGTCTGCCGGCACATCCACGACAGCTCCAAGGATCAAGAAGGCCCCCCGTCCCTGGCCCGGCTGGCCCAAACCGCCGGCGTCAGTCCGGGGCGTCTCCACCGGGTGTTCAAAGACCTGATGGGGGTCACGCCGCGCCAGTATGCCGACGCCTGCCGTCTGGACAGTTTCAAAGACCGGCTGAAAGAGGGTTGGAACGTTGCCGGGGCCATGTACCAGGCGGGTTACGGTTCCAGCAGCCGCCTGTACCAGGGAGCGGCCGCGGGTCTGGGGATGATGCCTGCCTCCTACCGCCGGGGCGGCAGGGGAGCGCGCATAACCCACAACATAGTCGACTCTCCCCTGGGGCGGTTGCTGGTGGCCGTGACCGAGCACGGCGTGTGCGCCGTGAAGCTGGGAGACAGCGACGCCCAGCTGGAATCTTCTCTATACGACGAATTTCCGGCAGCCCAGTTCCAGGGGGACGACGGTACTCTGCTGGAATGGACCCAGGCGATCATCACGCACCTGAGGCGCCTGCAAGGCGGTCCACGAAACCGGGCGCCGGGGCTGGAGTTGCCCCTGGACATCCGCGCCACCGCATTTCAGCGGCAGGTTTGGGAACATCTCAGGTCCATACCCCACGGGGAAACCCGTTCCTACCAGGAAGTGGCCGCGGCATTGGGCAAGCCCCGGGCCGGCCGGGCCGTGGGCAGGGCCTGCGCCGCCAACCCGGTGGCTCTGGTGATTCCCTGCCACCGGGTGGTGCGCCAGGACGGCGGCATGGGGGGCTACCGGTGGGGAATCTCCCGCAAGGAGCAACTGCTGGCCCGCGAGCGCTATTGATCCGGGGCCAATCATCTAAGGCATCATAACGGTATAATCGTCACCAGTACCGTACTGGATATAGCCGTATTGGGGCTAACCGGCATCATAAACACCAGGGGCCCACGAATCCAGGACCGGTGTTGCCCACCTCGAAGCCCGTAAAATGCTGACTAGAATAGCGACAATCCCCCATCTCTGGCCAGTCCGGCGGACGGGACTCCGCTTTCTGATCTTGGCCATGGCTAGCTTGTTGCTTCTCGGACCGGGAAGCCACTTCGTCTATGCCGCAAGCCATGCCGCCGGCGAAGACATCCGAATCGTCAGCGAGAGTCAGGAGATAAACTTCCCCAGCAACGTGGACTTTGAGATCACCGTGGAATCCACCACCGAGATCACCGAGATCCGGCTGTTATTCCGCAGTATGGGTAGCCGGGTCTGGGCCTACGCCTACCCTTCCTTTGAACCGGGCAAACGGGTGACGGCCAACCACCAACTGGCTACGACGGGCAATTCCTATGTTCCGCCCGGCGCCGAATTGGAGTACCACTACGTCATTCGCGACGCCGCCGGCAACACCCTCGAAACCGAACCTGCCACCTTCGAATATACCGATACCCGCTTTCAATGGGACCGGACTCAAATAGGCCCGCTGACACTGGTTCATCACGACATCCGCCAATCCAGTGTGGATAAGATCGCCGACCGGATCACCCCCGATATGCAACGTCTGAGCGATCTGCTTGAGATCCAAGACGGAAAAAAGATCAAAGGAATAATCTACAACCGGCGGTGGGAAACCGAAGATGCGTTCCCCTTTCAGAGCCAGACCCTCTCCGACGCGGGGGTTTTCCAAGGATTCGCCTTCTCGAATCACCGGATCTTTATCGGGGTGGGGTTGGACCCGCGGCTCATCGTTCACGAGACGGCCCATTTACTGTTGGACCAGTCATTGGGCGCCCGCGCGCTGGCCCCGCCCGCCTGGTTGAATGAGGGCTTCGCCAGTTACATGGAGCCCAACTCATACCAACACGCCGCCAGCAGGATTCGTGACCAGGGATTGCCCCTCCGGTCCATGACCAGGGTATCTGGGACCCCCTCCCACATAGGCGCCTTTTACCAAAAATCCTCCAGCGTGGTGGCGTTCCTGGTTCAGTACCGAGGGGAAGCGGCTTTCCAAAAATTCTTGGCACAGTTGAGACAGGCAAAGACGGTGGACCAGGCTCTCATGGCGGTCTACGGATTCGACATCGATGGGTTGGAGTCCCGTTGGGCCGGAGACATCGGTGGTTCACCGGAAGCGGGCTCCTCAACCCAACAGCGGCAGGGCATCATCGACGGGATCCAAAATGACCGCTCCGGCGCCAACGCTCCCACCCGGCCATCGCCTTTCCTATATTTCGATGCCTGGGTGTTTGGCGGGCTGGGCTTATTGGTGCTGGCAATGGCGGCGGCACGGTTGGTGATGGGGACTTTCCGGCCTAAAACCGCTTCCGACGACGAATCTGAAGATTGGCTGAACGGGGACGATTGGCCGCCATCGACCGACCCGCGTTAGCCGTCGCGCGTCGACCTTCACCTCGCCCATACTATCTGATATCCTCAGGCAACGACCTGGGCGGTCACGTCGCTGGTCTCAAGGGCCCTTGAACCGGGATTCTCATGTGCTCCCAAGATCCCAGTCATCAAGATCCAGGTCATACCGGAGATGGTCGAATGAGCGCCCCTTCCAGCGAAAGGTTGACCGAAAGATTGCAAGAAGGTTTGCGGGACGCCCTCGCCGCGGTGGTTGCTTCAGTGCAGGGTGTCTCCGAAGAGGAAGCCCGCCAGATTCCCGAGCCCGATGAATGGACGGTGGCGCAATTGCTGGCCCACATCGCGGAGATCCAGGGATTCTGGATGGAAAAGGCGGTGTTGATCACCAAAGAGAACGATCCGCAAATCACCCGGACAGCGGTGGAAAACGACCTGAGGATCGCCGCGGTGGAAGACCATTCCCAGGGCAGCGTGGCGGAATTGCTGGCCCAGGTGTCCGCCGCCAACGAGAAGGCCATCGCCACCACCGCAAGCATCGACCCTAAAGACCTGGACCGCCCCGGACACCGGGAGGAGAACCCCA
>JADFPM010000267.1 GCA_022562335.1 Chloroflexota bacterium | reverse complement strand
CGCCGCCAACGACCTACCCCACCTGGTCCTATCCACCGGCACAAATAGCGAGATCTTCGCCAAACGCCACCTGGACCTGCCCGACATGGCTTATATCGAAGCGGGCATATTCAGCGGCCCATCGCTGAAGCGCTGCGTGATCAAGGGCCGCAGCCGGGCCACCCACGTGGGTATGGTTGGTAAATTCTCCAAGATGGCCATGGGCTACTTTGTGACCCACGTGGCCGGAAACCGGGTGGACACGGATTTTCTGGCATCCCTGGCGGCCCAGTGCGGCGCCTCTCCGGAGATTCAGGAAGAGATGCGCCAGGCCAGCAGCGCCAGACATTTCCAAGAGATCGCCCAGGCCAACGGTCTGCTATCGGTGTTCCCTCTCCTGTGCCGCTTGGTATGCGAAGAGAGCCACAAGCTTTTGGGAGCCGATGCCGGGTCCCTGATCGTAGATGCCCTATGTTTCGACTTTGAAGGCAAACTGCTGGGCCACGCTTCCACGTCTCCCCAGGGCGTACCTTTGGTGGCCGGTCTCGGCGTGGGTTCCAATGGTTAAGCAAGCCCGGGGTGGATCGCCAAACTCGATCCCAAGCCCAGCTAGTGGGGGGACGATGCGGGCCCTGGGACTGCCCGACGAAGCATTCGAACAGCGGGCGCCGTTGAAGGGCCAGATCACCAAACGCGAGGTCCGGGCCGTGGCCCTATACTCCCTGGGCCTGCGGGCCGACAGCCTGGTTTGGGACATCGGCGCGGGCACCGGGTCGATCTCGGTGGAGGCCGGTCTCATCGCCAGTCAGGGCCGCGTGTACGCCATCGAACGGGACCCGGACAGCCTGCCATTATTGGAGGAAAACATCGCCCGTTGGGGCGGTCCCAACATTCAGGTGGTTGCCGGCGAAGCCCCTCAAGCCCTGGCGGAGTTGCCCGACCCCGACTCGGTTTTCATCGGGGGCAGCGGCGGTCATTTAGACCTGATAATCGACGAAGCCGCCGGCAGACTACAACCCGGTGGGCGCCTGGTGATCAACCTGGCCGTGCTGGAACGCACCCAATCGGCCTATCACCGTCTCAAAGCGCTGGGCCTGTCCGCTGAGATGGTGATGGTCCACGCGGCGCGAGGAAAGGAGATGCCCGGCGACACCGTCAGGCTGGAATCACTGAACCCGGTGTTCGTATTGACCGGCAAGCGGAAAGACTAGATCTATGACGACTTCTGAATCCTCAAGCCCAACCAATCCGGGATATATCGGTTGCCTATACGGCGTGGGTGTAGGCCCCGGCGACCCGGAGCTGCTGACCCGAAAGGCTCTTCGCATCGTGCAGCAGGTGCCGGTGATATGCACCCCCCAATCGGAAACCAGCAACGAAAGTTATGCCCTGGAAATAGTCAGTGAGTTCTTGGACCGGTCCAAACAGGAGATCTTACGGCTCACCTTTCCCACCGACGACGCCGAAGGCGCCGCTGGGGTTTGGCGAAGGGGGGCCGAGACCATTGCCGAGCGGTTGCTGGCCGGACAGGACGTGGCTTTCATCACCGAAGGCGACCCCATGCTTTATAGCACCTTTGCTTACGTGCTGGAAGGGATCAAGTCGAACCATCCGTCGATCTCCGTGGAGATAGTGCCCGGCGTATCCTCGGTGATGGCGGCGGCGGCCAGCGCGGCCATCCCGCTGGTGACCCATGGCCAACGATTGGCGATCCTCCCCGCCGTCTACGGCATCGACGACCTGCGGGAAGCCATTGCAAACTATGACACCATTGTTTTGATGAAGGTCAACCGGACCCTGTTGCAAGCCTTGGCCAACCTGGAAACCCTGGGGCTGGCCGGAAAGGGCATCTACGTCCGCAGGGCATCCACTGCCAGCGAGCGGGTGGTAACCGACCTGAGCCAACTGACGGAAGAAGACCTGGATTATTTTTCACTGTTGATAATTCGAAAGTAGGAATATGGCAGACACGATTAAAACCTCGGGCAAGGCCACGGGAAAGGTTTACATCATCGGCGGAGGGCCCGGCGACCCGGAGTTGCTGACCCTAAAGGCGAAACGGATCATTGAGTCTGCGGACGTGATCATCTATGCCGACTCTCTGGTGCACCCGTCGATCATTGATTTCGCCAAGCCCGGCGCGGAGGTCCACGGCAGCAGGGTACTGAACTTAGGGGAGATCATGGCCCTGATCTTGGACGCGGTCGGTCAGGGAAAGACGGTGGCCCGGATCCAAAGCGGCGACCCGGCGATATACGGCGCAACCTTCGAACAGATGCGTCTTTTGGAAAAGGAAGGCGTGGAGTACGAGGTCATCCCCGGGGTGAGTTCCGCCTTCGCCGCCGCCGCCCTGCTAAAAGTGGAACTGACGGTCCCCGAAGTATCTCAAACGGTCATCTTGACCAGGGCCGAAGGGCGCGTCGCCATGCCGCCGGGGGAAAAACTGGCGGACCTGGCGGCCCACGGCTGCACCCTCATAATCTTCCTCAGCGTGACCAGGATGACCCGGGTCGTCCGAGAGCTGACCCAGGCGGGGTACCCCAGGTCCACGCCGGTGGCGGTGGTCTACCGGGTGGGCTGGCCCGACGAGAAAGTCATTCGCGGCACATTGTCCGACATCGCCAAAAAGGTGAGGGAGGCCAAAATCACCCTGCAGGCGCTGATAATGGTGGGCAACGTGGTGGACCCGGACATCAATCGTCCCAGCGATGACGACGACGGCCAGGTGGCCACGTCCCACCTGTATTCCCAGGATTACACACACCTCTACCGAAAGGGCAAGGGCACCCGGCGAACCAAAGGCGCCATCATGGCCCAGCCCGCCAAACCGGATGCGGCGCCAGTCTCTTCGCAGGACTAACGGACCGTGATGGGTCCTGGGAAATGACAACAAAAACCGCGGTGATCGCAATATCCCGTAATGGGTCGGACTTGGCGCGCCGGCTGGTGGCTTCTCTGCCGGGCGCGGATCGCACGCTTTTCTTGGACCGGCGGTTCATACTCGGCGGCGAAGATGCCCTAGCCTTTGATCTCCCGGTTCGCCCCGTCGTTGAAAGGGCTTTCGACGAATACCAGCGGCTGGTGCTTTTCATGCCCGTGGGCGCGGCGGTGCGTCTGCTGGCGGACCGTCTGATCCACAAACACCAAGACCCGGCGGTGGTCTGCGTGGACGACGCCGGGAGGTTTGCCATCAGCTTGCTTTCGGGACACGTGGGCGGCGCGGACGAGTTGGCCCGCGAGGTTGCGTCCATCCTGGACGGCACGCCGGTCATCACATCGGCATCCCACGCCACCGGGACCCTGGCGGCGGACCTGTTGGGCAAGGAGTTTGGCTGGACGCTGGCCGCGCCAAATACGGTGGTGACCAGGGTCAGCGCGGCCGTGATCAACGGAGAGCCCGTCGGCGTCTTTCAATCCACCGGAGAGAAGGCTTGGTGGCCCGAAGACCGGCCCTTGCCCGAGAACATTGAGGTTTTTCAGTCCCTGGAAGCCCTGGCGTCGTCGGCCTGCGTCGCGGCTTTGCTGATCACCGATGAAACGGACCCCGACGGTATCGCCACGCTGGAGGCCAGCGGCAAAAATGTGGTGGTCTACCGGCCCCGTAGCTTGGTGGTGGGCATGGGGTGCCGCAAAGGGGTGCCTGCGGAAGAGTTGGACCAGCTTTTGGCCGCCACTTTCCAGCGCCACGGCCTGGCGCTGGAAAGCATCGGCTGCATCGCCACCGCCGAGATCAAACAA
>JADFPM010000266.1 GCA_022562335.1 Chloroflexota bacterium | reverse complement strand
TGCCGCCCTCGGTCGCCTTTTTCACCGCCTCCACAACCGCTGGATGGGAATGGCCCAAAACCAGCGGACCCCAGGAGCCCAGGTAGTCTATGTACTCGTTGCCGTCCACGTCCCAGACCCTGGGACCGGCCCCCCTGGCGAGAAACGGTGGCGTGCCGCCCACGGCCTTAAATGATCTTACGGGGCTGTTGACGCCGCCGGGGATGTACTTCTGGGCCTGGGCAAAAAGCTCTTGGGACTTCTTGAATTGCATCGTTAAACCTGACACTGATGAAGATATGGAAATCTCCCGAACGGATACCGGGAGGTTGTTTTTGTGATTTTGCTCCCGGGGACTCTACTCCCGCTCTTTTAGCCAGCGGGCGGCTTCCTTGGCGTGGTAGGTGAGTGTTATATCGGCGCCCGCCCGTTGGATGGCGGTCAACAGCTCCAGGGTGACGGCCTTCTCGTCCACCCAGCCTCGTTCCGCCGCCGCCTTGACCATGGAGTATTCTCCGCTGACGTTGTATGCCGCCAGGGGATGGTCGAAACGGTCCCGGGCCTGGCGGATCACGTCCAGGTAGGCCAGGGCGGGTTTCACCATGATGATGTCGGCGCCCTCGGCTATGTCGCTCTCTATCTCGCGCATGGCCATGCGGGCGTTGGCCGGGTCCATCTGGTAGCTGTGCCGGTCGCCGAATTGGGGAGTGGAATCGGCCGCGATCCGGAAGGGCCCGTAGAACGCCGAAGCGTATTTGGCGGCGTAGCCCATGATAGGGATCGTCTCATGGCCATGGGCGTCCAACTCCCGGCGGATGGCCCTTACCTGTCCGTCCATCATGGCCGACGGGGCAACCATGTCGGCCCCGGCCTGAACGTGGGAAAGGCCGGTTCGGGCCAGCAATTCCAGCGTGGCGTCGTTGTCCACGCGGCCGTTGTCGATGACGCCGCAGTGGCCGTGGTCGGTGTATTCACAAAGGCAGACGTCGGTGATGACCATCATGTCCGGCACTTCCCGCTTGATGGTCCGCACCGCTTCCTGAATGATGCCTTCCGGGTCGTAGGCCCCCAACCCCACCGGGTCCTTTTCCTGGGGGAGGCCAAAGAGAAGCACTGCGGGGATGCCCAGGTCAGCGGCTTCGCCCACGTCTTCGGCCAGCAGGTCCAGGGAAAGGTGGTGGCAACCCGGCATGGGCTCTATCGGCTGGCGGATATTTTGCCCGTGGGTGACAAACATGGGGTAAACGAAGCCCGATGGAGAGAGCCGGGTTTCCCGGGTCAATTTACGCAACGGCGCTTGTTCTCTTATCCGGCGCAAGCGCAGGTCTGGGAAACTAACCATGGTTTCCTCCCATGTTTGGACAATTTACGGGCAATGTAGGGGCGCACGGCCGTGCGCCCCTACGCTGATAGCGAACCAGTTGCCTAGCGGGCGGCAAAATACTCGACCACCGCGTTGACCAAGCCCTCCACCGTATGATCCCGGGCCACCAGGTCGATCTTTAAGCCCAACTCTTTGGCGGTGGCGGCGGTGGTGGGGCCGATGCAGATCAGGGGAAATGTTTGCAACAACGACTTGTTGCCGTTGAGCATGTCAACCAGGTTGCGCACCGTGGACGAGCTGGTAAAGGTAACGGCGTCGATTCCCGATCCCAATGCCTCCTTGGTCCGGTCCGCCATGTCTTGCGATGGGGTGGTGCGGTAGGCGGCGATAAGTTCCACATTTGCCCCCATTGCAACCAAACCTTGGGCCAGGGCGTCCCGGCCGATATCCGCCGATGGGAGGAGCACCGATACACCGGTCCACTCCATGCTTGATAATTCTTCCACCACCGTTTCGGATACCGAGCGTGAGGGCACAAAATCGGCTCTGAGACCCCGGTTTGCCAACGCGGCGGCCGTGGCCGGGCCAATGGCTCCGATCTGGGTCCCGGCGAAGGCACGGGAGTCCCGGCCCTGCTTTTCAAGCCGTTGAAACACCGACTCCACCGCGTTGGTGCTGGCGAAGATCACCCAGCCAAAATCAGACAGCCGGGCCAATGCCCCGTCCAACGTCGTGTAGTCTTCCAAGGGTTCTACCTGGATCGACGGGAGCTCTATGGGTTCCGCGCCCAGGTCTGCCAGTAAACCCACCAATCGGGAAGCCTGGGTCCGGGACCGGGTGACCAGGACCTTCTTCCCGAAAAGGGGGCGGCGGTCAAACCAGGCTATCTTTTCGCGGAGTTCCACCACGCCGCCGAAAACGGCCACCACCGGCGGCTTGAGCCCGGCCTTCTTTCCCTTTTCGACTATGTCTTCCAAACTGCCGGTGACGGTGGTCTGTTTCGCCCAGGTGCCCCAGTTGATCAGGGCGGCTGGGGTGTCCAGCGGCATGCCGTTGCGGCCCAATGTCTCGACTATATTTCCCAAGGCCGCCAGGCCCATGAGCACCACCAGGGTGCCGCCATTTTTGGCCAAGACGTCCCATGGCACCGAAGAATCGGGCTTGGCGGGGTCCTCGCTGCCGCTGACCACGGTAAAGGTGGTGGCGATGCCCCGGTGGGTGATGGGTATGCCGGCGTAGGCGGCGGCGGCGATGGACGATGTTATTCCGGGGACAACCTCAAAGGGGATTTGGTTTTCGGCCAGGGCCAGGGCTTCTTCTCCACCGCGGCCAAAAACGAAGGGGTCTCCGCCTTTCAGCCGGACGACGATCTGGCCTTCCGATGCCCGGTCCACCAGGAACCGGTTGATCTCGTCCTGGGTCATGGCCTGGCGGCCCCGTTCCTTGCCCACAAACACCAATTCGGCGGATTCGGGGGCCGACCGCAGCAACTCCGGGTCCATCAGGCGGTCGTACACCACCACCTGGGCTGCTTCCAGGCAGCGCTTGCCCTTGACCGTTATCAAACCGGGGTCGCCGGGTCCGGCGCCCACCAGGTAGACTTTACCGGGAGGTTGTTGCACGTGATTTTCTGACATTAGTCCTGATATTCGATCGGCTGGTTTGATTATCGCCTATTTTAGGGTTTGACCGCGCTCTGACCCAACAGCTCTCCGCCGCCGCGTTCCACCAGGGCCAGATAGGCGTCGCTGGCGAGTTGCAGGGGGTCGCGTTTCAGTCCTTCGATCTTGGTGGTGAAGCTCTTTCCACCGTCCGTGGTGCTCATGAAGATGGTCATGATCATCTTGTCCTCGATGCACCGGGCATAAGCGCCCACCGGTATGCTGCAGCCACCGCCCAGTTTTTCCAGAAAGGCCCGCTCAGCGGTGGCCTCGTAGCGGGTGTCGGTGTCGTCGATGGCCGCCAGCAATTCCAACATGCGGTAGTCGCCGGCCCTGGCCTCGACGGCCAGGATGCCCTGTCCGGGCGGGGGCACGAACCGCTGGGCGGAGAGATATTCGGTGATCTGGTCTTGGAGTCCCAACCGGATCATCCCGGCGGCGGCCAAAATGGCCCCGTCGGCCTCTTCACCCCGGGCCTTGCGCAGCCGCGTTTCCACGTTGCCCCGGATGGGGACCACCTCGACCTGGGGGGCGTACATCTTCAATTGGGCGGCGCGGCGGGGGCTGCTGGTGCCGATCCTGGCGCCTGGGGGAAGACCATCAAGGGGGCAGCCGTACCGGTTTACCAGCACGTCCCGGGCGTCTTCCCTGGACAAAACCGCCCCCAGCACCAGGCCGTCGGCCAACTGGGTGGGCATGTCTTTGAGGCTATGGACGGCGATGTCGAGCTTGCCTTCCAGGAGTTCTGGTTCCAGCTC
>JADFPM010000024.1 GCA_022562335.1 Chloroflexota bacterium | reverse complement strand
GCGTCGGCGTGGCGATGTCCAGATCGTCCAACGGGCCGGTGGCGAAAAACACGTCGCGGGAAGGGTCGATATTGATGGCCACCCGCCAGGCCACTTCCGATAGGTTGTTGACGTCGACGAAATGGTCCACTGCCACTATGGTTTTGGCCAGGCTCATCAGCCCCAGTCCCCACAGGCCATAGATCACCTTGCGAGCCTGCCCCGGATACTCCTTTTTCAAGGAAACAATGACCAGATTGTGGAACACTCCTTCAGCCGGCATGTTGATGTCCACGACTTCGGGAATGATGGCCCGGACGGCCGGCAGGAATATCCGTTCGGTGACCTTGCCCATATAGTAGTCTTCCATGGGCGGCCGGCCGACGATGATGGTGGGGTAGATGGGGTCTCTCCTCTGGGTGATGGTGGTAACGTGGAAAACCGGGTACTGGTCCTCCATGGAATAGTAACCGGTATGGTCGCCAAAGGGGCCCTCCTCTCGTTCCTCGCCGAGAATCACATATCCCTCGAGGACGATCTCGGCGTGGGCGGGGACCAATAGGTCGCAGGTCTTAGCCTTGACCATCTCCACGCCCTCCTCGCGGATGAACCCGGCCACGGCCATCTCATCAATACCGGGGGGCAGCGGCGCGGAACCAGTCCAAATGGTGGCGGGATCGCCCCCCAGCGCCACCGCTACATCCAACCGCTCCAGTCCCATCTCCGACCCGGCCCGGTAATGGCTGGCGCCTACCTTGTGGGTCTGCCAGTGCAATCCGGTCGTGTTCCGGTCGAATACCTGAAGCCGGTAGGTCCCGTAATTCTGCACTCCGGTCCGGGGGTCCTTGGTGATCACCAGAGGGAGGGTGATGAACCGCCCTCCGTCAAGCGGCCAGCACTTGATAACCGGGTACTTGAACAGGTCGACGTCATCTCCCTCGATAACGATCTCCTGGCAGGGGGCCCGGTTGATGGTTTTTGGTTGAAATGAACCCAGGTGAATCAGCTGCCCCAGAGTGCGCAATCGGTTGATCAAGCCCTGGGGAGGGCCCTGCATCATTTCCAGCAGGCTTTGGATACGGCCAGCCAGCTCGTCCAGGTCCTCTACTCCCAACGCCCAAGCCATCCGCTTGGAGGACGCAAACAGACCGATCACCAATGGCATGTCGTAACCGGTCACGTTTTCAAACAGCAATGCCGGGCCGCCGCTTTTGACCATGCGGTCGGCGATCTCGGATATCTCAAGATCCCAACTGACCGGAGCCGTTACGCGGCGCAGGTCTCCCTTTTCTTCCAAAAAGAGAATGAATTCTCTGAGGTCTTTGAATTTCATAGCGGTCTAACGGTGGTCATTTGGATGCTCGTTCAGGGGATTGAGAGGCCCGGTTGGAGATGGCGTGACGCCGGGCCTTCCTCCGCAGTGGGAAGGTGAGTATCGCCGGGGATGGTAAATCGCCATTTAGAGGGGGCCATGGGATGGTATGTCCAAGGGTTATCGCGGGATTCCTATGGGCGAGAACTGACACCATGAAGGGGCCAAGGGAAGCTGAAATCCCTTCATCGATTTGCTAGATCGGTCTGGCTAGAGCAGGGCTTGGTCAAACCCTGTTCCGGACGGTGAGCAGGGCTCGGCTAAATTTCAGTGGCCTCGGCCTTTGTCTTCCCGAAGCAGTCGCTGCAGTAAACGGGCCGGTCGCCCCGAGGCCGGAATGGCACCATGGCGTCGTTGCCACACTCGGCGCAGACTATGGGATACATCTCCCGGGGTTGGTCAGAATACATGCCGCCGCGCTGTTCGGTCCGGCGGACCGCCCGGCAACTCCGGCAACGCTTGGGCTCGTTGGAAAAGCCTCGGGCATTGAAAAATTCCTGTTCTCCAGCCGTGAATATGAACTCCCCTCCACACTCCACGCATATCAGAGTCTTATCTGCTAGCGCCACCGGCCGACCTCCTTGTTTTAACAACGCCGTTCTCGTTTGGACCAACAGGCCAACCAATGTCAGAGATTGGGAACGCTGCGGGGTTACGCTTGACTTCTACCTGACATAACCTAGCCTTGCCCAAGCGTATTATAACCAGTGATTCTACTTATGCAACCATCAGGGGAGACCCTGGATAATCAGCTTTACAGGCTCGAATTTGGCTCCAGCCGGTGCCCGGTGGAGGGTTTTCAGAGGGTTGGAACGACTGCCGCCGCCGCCAAATTCCGATTAGCCTGATACGCTCTGCCAGTTCAATAAAGGGAAGCGAGATCATGCGCACGGAAGACCCGGCGGTAGCTTCAGATCATTCTTGCACCAGAAAACAAGAGGACGCTTTGAATACGGCCCACAATTGCTGGCCGGGCTTGATCTCCATTTCCGCCATCGAGGCGCCGGTGATGTGGCATTGTAGTATCCGGCCGCAATCCAGGGTAATGGTGTAACCGGGAGGATGGGCTTCCACCTCCATCACCACTCCCTGCAGCCGGTTTCTCGCTGACGAGCCTTTCAGGTCATTGCTAGAGAGGATGATGTCCGATGCCCTGATGCCCACGGTGACTCGCCGGGGCGGATCGGCGGCTATCCGGACTGCATCGGATCCATCGGCACGGCCAGACCCTGGGTTGGCTCCTTCCTGATCCAGGGGCACCTCCAGGCGAATACCCTCCCCCACGCAGATCATGGTGCCGTCCCTGGGATTTTGGCTTTCGATCACCAGGTCCAATAGGTTTTCCACGCCCACCAACCGTGCCACCCGCCCTCGGCCGGGCTGTCCCAGCACGTCCAGAGGCTCGCCCTCCGAAATCATCCTGCCTTGATCCATCACCTGCACCCAGTCCGCCATGGCTAGGGCTTCTTCCCGGTCATGGGTGACCAGCATGGTGGGGATCCCAGAGTCGACGATCATGGCCCTCAGCTCGCTCCGCAAAACCCTCCGCAACTCCGCGTCCAACGAATTGAACGGCTCATCCAGGAGCAACAATTCGGGTCCCGGCGCCATGGCCCGGGCCAGGGACACCCGCTGCTGCTGGCCGCCGGACAGTTCCCATGGGTATCGGTCCTCCAGGCCTTCCAGCCGGAGTGTCTGGATCAAATGCCGCACCCGCTCTTGGCCGGTTGCAGACCGGGCATCGTCCAGCCCGTAAGCGATGTTGGCGCGAACCTTCAGGTGGGGAAAGAGGTGGAATTGTTGAGTAAGATAGCCGGTCCTGCGCCGGTGGGCCGGGACCAATACTCCCTCCTCGCCGTCGAACACCACCCTGCCGCCTATCTCGATATGGCCGGCCGAGGGGCGCAACAGGCCGGCGATCAATCGCAGGGTGGTGGACTTGCCCGCGCCCGACGGGCCAAAAAATGCCGTGATCCGGCCCGGTGGAATGTCCCAACTGGCCTCCAGAGAGAAATCGCCAATGGAATAGTTAGCCCAGCCCGTGCTTCCCCGGGCGCCGCTGGTCATAAGTGTCCCGTCCAACGCCGCCTGGTAGCCAAGCCCAACACCACCAGGACCATCACCGCTCCCGCCAGCAACAATACGGAAAGCGCCAGGGCTTCACCCAGGTCGCTTTCCATCGCGGTCATGATGGCCAGGGGCATGGTTTGGGTCTTGCCCGTCAGGTTGCCAGCGAACATCATGGTGGCGCCGAATTCCGAAAAAGCCCTGGCCCATGCCAAGCCCAAGCCCGCTAGGATGGACGGCCCCGCCATCGGCAGTGTCAACCGGAAGAAGGTACGCAGGGGCGACACGCCCAGGGTCTGGGATATGTCTTCGTATTCCGTATTCACCGCCTGGAAACCGATCCTGGAGGCCCGGATATAGAAGGGCGCGGCGACGAACACCTGGGCGAACACCACCGCCACCGTGGTGAATGGCAAAGCGATGCCCACGTTCTCCAAGGCCGGGCCGATGACTCCCTGGCGGCCAAATGCCATCAGCATCGCCACTCCGGCCACGACAGGGGGCAATACGATGGGCAATTCGATCAAGCTGTCCACCACCCTCAACGCCGCGGACCGGCTGCGGGCCAGCAGATAGGCAAACGGGGTCCCCACTAAAACGACCACGACCATGCTGATGGCGGAGGTCATCAATGACAACTTTAGAGCCGTCAGCGCGAAATCGCTGGACAGGCTGCCCAGGATATCTCCCTGCCGGACCGCGCTGACCAAAAGGGCCGCCAGGGGCACCCCGATGAATATCAGATAGACGATACCGGCCGAGGACCCCAAAACCCCTCCACCCGGGGCAGACGGCGACATGAACTTCGGTGACGTCACCGGTTTGCCGCCGGTCCAAAGCCGTGGGATCCCAGGATCGACTGTCCCTTGGACGACAGCACGAATCGGATGAATTCTCCGGCCAGCAAAGGATTGCGGGATTCTCGCAGCGCCGCGATGGGATACACGGCCACCACGTTTGACCGGCCGGGGATGGGAATCACCCTGACCCGGTCTTGGATGTAGTTTGTAAGGACGTCGGTGACATAAACCACGCCGGCATCCACCTCTCCCAAGGCGACCTTGGTGGCCACTCCTCTGACATTTGGTTCCAACGTGACCACGTTGGCCATTATTCTTGCGGCGAGTTGCCGGTCCGACGCGTTCTCGACGTTTTCCAGGCTGGAAATCATCTCTCGGGCGTATTTGCCCGCCGGCACGTCGGGAAGGGCGATGGCAAGTTTGATCCCTTCATCGCCAAGGTCATACACATCGGTGACCCTGCGACTGGGTTCTCCTTTCGGGACGATCACGGCCAGCCGGTTGGTGGCGAACACAACGGGTTCGCCGTCCACCACGCCGCTCTCCTGGGCCAGGTCCATCTGCCTTTGGTCGGCCGAAGCGAAGACGTCGCCGCGGGCCCCGTGTTCCAATTGGGTCCTCAACCTTTGGCTTCCGGCCAGGTTAAGAGCGACCGATACCCCCGGATTTTCCAATTCAAATTCGGCGGCGATCTCAGCGAAGGCCTCGCTCAACGAGGCCGCGGCAAATACCGTCAAACTCCCGGTGGCCATCGGCCCAGTCCCTGCTCCGCTGGCGGGTGGGATGCAGGAGATGGCCGCCAAAATAATCAGCGGCGTGGCTATGGCTAGGAACACGGCCGTTGGCGGACATATTCGCAGGAAACGGCTGGGGATAAAACGTTGCAGCATTCCGCCTTACGAGGTCCGGTACCCAGACCTCAAATCCTCCACGGGCTGGCGGAGTTCGATTTGGACAGGCCAAATTTTCCAATGATACTGGGGTTCACTCTCACAGTTCGCCTGCCGCCCGCCGGGAGATATAGTCGGTTGCGCCGCGTGCTTTATGCCGCTCGGCGCTGAACCGGTCCACCCAATAGGCCAGAGGTTGGAGCGTATCGGCGAATTGCGCATCATATCCGGACCAGTTGCGGGCGTGTTCTTCCGAACGGAAGAGGTTCATGCCGGCTCAACGCCGGGGGCGGTTTTCCGCGTCACCGCCCACTTCCGAAGCGGTATAGCCAACCAGGGTCTGCGGCGATGCCAGCAGCACCTCGCCGTCTTTCATCTCAACGGTCATGGGTTCTCCGCAATCCAGACACGGCGCGTCGATCCGAACCGTTTTACCGGGGAAAAGCCAGCCCACGGCCAGCGATTCAACGCCTCATTGGGCGAACCATTTCTGTTGTCCATCCACCGTGATCCGGTACTGGGTCGGCATATTGTTGAAAGGCGGGAAAGACACTATATAGTCGGTCCCTGGATGGGTCCAGGCAGGTATTCCCGTATCGATCAAGTCGTGGAGGACCTGCTTGCCTTCTTCCACGGAGAGACCCAGGTCGGCTGCCAACTCGGTGTAATGAGGCGCTTGCCCCGTTGCCACCAACCGCATCATGATGTTGTGAAACGCTTGGTCCAACACTTGAAGTTCCGCCATGAGTAACCTCCCGCCGTCTTACGCGCTGGAGAAGAATCCCGAAGCACCGCGATCAAAATATCCCTGGCCATCTACCCGTCTGGGTCTCAAGCTAAGCTGGGCGATTGGGCTCATTTGATATTCGCTGGTTAGACCCGACGGATTGTAAAGCAGACTTGTCAGTATATCAAGTGTAGTTTATGCTAACGGCATGAACTCTCTGCAAAACGACTTGCGAAGACGCCGGGTCCAAGCCGGTTTGTCCCAGCAAGAACTGGCCGGAAGGGCGGGAATCAGCCGTCAGGCCTTCGCCGCCGTGGAATCGGGGAGAGCCACGCCATCCACATCCGTGGCATTGCGTCTGGCCAGGGCCTTGAATACCACCGTGGAAAACCTGTTTTCATTGGCAAACGACTTGCCGCCGGTGATGGAAGCGGAATTGGCCGGGTCAACCCCCTTATCCAATGGCAATGAATCTGATAACCCCCGGCGGGCTAGTCTCACCCCCGTGGGCAATAGGCTATTGGCCAGGCCGTTGACCGATTCCATGTCTTCCGGATACGGCTCGGCCCGATACGGGTTGGTGGCGGCCGATGGCATGATCTTGTCCGGGGGCGGCGGCAGATCCAATGCCCCCAACACCGTAATGGTGCAACCATTTGACCAGGAGGAAATGCAGACGCCCTGCGTATCTCTGTTGGGTTGCGATCCGGCGGTGGGCATCTTGGAGGCGGGATTACGGCAACGGGGCGTTCGGCTGGCGTGGGTGGAGGAAGGGAGTCTCCAGGCGTTGGCCGGATTGTCCCGGGGCGAGGCCCATATCGCGGGTTGCCACCTGCGGGATGAGGCCACCGGGCGATACAACCACCCCTGGGCCCAGCGCATGTTGCCCTTCGACCACACGCTGATCGCCTTCGCCACCTGGCAGCAAGGGCTGATGGTGGCGGCGAGGAATCCCAAGGGCATAACCGGGATCGAGCACCTGGACCGGGCCGATCTCTCCATCGTGAACCGACCCTCGGGTTCGGGCAGCCGAAACCTCCTGGACCGGTTGTTGGCCGCTCAGGGCATCCCCGCGGAGTCGGTGCAGGGCTATGACCGGGAACTGCGCGGCCATCTGGAGGTGGCGGCCGCCGTCGCCTCGGGCCTTGCCGACGCGGGCATTGGCGTTCATGCCGCCGCATCCGCCATGGGTCTGGATTTCCTCCCATTGGAGGAAGAGCGTTACGACCTGGTGATCCCCAATCACTTTCTCGATGTGCCGGCGGTCCAAGCCCTGCTTGACCTGCTCCGGATGCCATCGGTCCAACGAAAGGTCGAGACCTTGGCGGGTTATGATATATCGGGAATGGGGATCCCCGTGTCGGTCAACTAGCAACATGAGGCGCGGCACGCTTGAGCCATGCTCAGGCCCGCCGTCAAAGTTTGCTTGACGCGGTCAGGTTGGTGGGGTCTAATGGCAACCAAATGGCGCTGGGCTCCCACGGCTGATCCACCGGAAATATTTCGCCGGGCCGATGACCGGGACGGGCGTCAACTCAAGGAGGTAGACCAGCAATGGCGTTAGTACGATGCATCATGGAAATGGGGATGGGCGTGGACGTGCACGGTCAAGACTACACCAACGCGGCAAAGCGGGCCGTCTTCGACGCCATCCACCACAGCAGCCTGGGTTTCCAGCGGCTGCTGGGGAAAACGGCCGACGATATG
Organism: Chloroflexota bacterium; assembly: GCA_022562335.1. Taxonomy (GTDB): domain Bacteria; phylum Chloroflexota; class Dehalococcoidia; order Lucifugimonadales; family UBA3495; genus Io17-Chloro-G2. The sequence continues at coordinate 9,458 of JADFPM010000024.1, read as the reverse complement.
CGGGTGGACGTCACCATCGGCATACCCAAGCCCGAACTGGTGGATGAAAAGGCCGTAGCCGCTTCATTGCCCCACGGCACCGCCTTCGTAAAGGCCGTGTCCGGCGGTCTGGAGATCCCCAACGAGGCGGGGGACGACGCTATGGTCATCGCAAACGCCGCGGTGATAGTGAGCTTCGACGACGGGAAGTAGACCGGGGCGGGGAATCGCCCTTTTGCCGTAAGCAGTCAGTGGATTCACGAGAAAAAGCCCCGCTATTGTCGGGGCTTTTTCGTTGGCCGCCTAGGTGCCTCGTTTGTCCCGGCGGGTTATTTACGGGTGGTCTTGGTGATTCCCTTGATGTTGTTGATGAGGTCGGCCGGGTCCACGTCGTGCACACCCTTGAGATGATCGCTCATGGCTGACATGATCGCATCCTCGGTGTCGGCTTGGGCCATGTACCGGCAAGGCTGGCCGTTCTCGTCAAGGGCCAAAGAAAGCATTGCATTGCACCGCGCGTATTTCACCATTTCGCATTCCTCCTAGGCTAGTGGGGCTTGTGCTCATGCCCATCTGCCAATGGTTTAAAAAATCCTGTTTAGTCGTGATTCGGGCCTATTATACCCCAAACTTCCAATCATGCCACCCTTGGGCGAGACCGGCCATAAAATGCGCCCCCACCCGCCTTTCCCATAGCTAGCCTTCGCCTTCGGGTTCAGGTTCGCCCCATCCGCCGCCGCCGGGGGTGCGTATGCTTAGGATGTCTCCCGCTTCCACATCAAACGTTTCCTTACCGGCCAGCCGGACCTCTTCATAGCCGCCGCGGAAAAGGACGTTTTCTCCGACTTCGCCGTGGTGGCCGCCGTGGGAACCGGGCGGCGGCAGCTTGCGGCGTTCCGACAACACCGTGACCCGGGCCGGGCCCAAAAATTCCACATCCCTCACAATCCCGTCGCCACCCTTGAATTTGCCATCGCCGCCGGTGCCCCGGCGCAGGGCGTAACGTTTTAGGCGCATGGGAAACGCATATTCCAGGGCTTCGATGGGGGTATTCAGCGTGTTGGTCATGTGGGTCTGGATGCCGGAGATGCCGTCTTTTTCCGGCCTGGCGCCCATGCCCCCGCCGATGGTCTCATAGTAAACGAAGGGCTTGTCGCGAATAGGGTCATGCCCGCCCACCAGCACGTTGTTCATGGTGCCTTGGCTGGAGGCCGGTATCCGCATGGGCAACGCCTGGGCCAGCGCCGCAAACAACACGTCGGTGATGCGTTGGGATGTCTCCACGTTGCCGCCGGCCACCCCGTGCTGAGGTTCGGGGTTCACCAGGCTGCCCAAGGGGGTGATGATGGTCAGCGGCCTCAGGCAACCCTGATTGGCGGGGGCGTCACCGCCCACGACACAACGTATCACGTACAAACAGGCCGACACTGTCACCGCCTGGGGTGCGTTGATGCAGCCGGGTCTCTGGGGGGAAGTGCCGGTGAAATCCACAGTCATACCGTCGCCGGCCACGGTTATCGCCACCGCGATGGGAACCAACTGATCGCTCAGGCCGTCGTCATCCATGTAATCCAGCACGCGGTAGACGCCGTCGGGGATCTCTTGGATAGCTTGGCGGGTCAGCCGTTCGGAATAGTCCAGAAGCGCCGCCATGTGCTCCCAGGTTTCGGCCATGCCATACCGGGCGGACACCTCTTGCAACCGGCGCTCACCCACTCGGATAGATGCTATCTGGGCTGAGAGGTCGCCCCGGCGTTCCTCGGGGGTCCGGGAATTGCGGCAGATCAACTGGATGACCTCCTGGTTGAGCCTGCCTCTCCGGGCCAACCTGATGGGCGGGATGATGGTGCCTTCCTGGTATAGCTCGGTGGAAAGGGGCATCGAGCCGGGAGTCATGCCGCCAACGTCGGCGTGATGCCCCCGGTTGGCCACGTACCCGGCCAGATGCTTGGCGCCGTCCTCTTCGACGTACACCGGGGCAACCAACGTGATGTCGGGCAGATGGGTGCCGCCCAGATAGGGGTCGTTGAGGATGACCAGGTCGCCGGAACGCAATCCGCGGGGAAATGTATCCAGGGCCGCCCGCACCGAAGCGGGCATGGCCCCCAGGTGGACCGGAACGTGGGCCGCTTGGGCCACCATCTGTCCCTGGGCATCGAACACGGCGCAGGAGTAGTCCCGCCGCTCTTTGATGTTGGGGGAGTAGGACGTCCGCTGCAGGGCGACGCCCATCTCCTCGGCCACCGAGATGAACATATTCTTGAAAACTTCCAGGCTGATGGCGTCAACAGCCATGAATCACTCCAATCCGGCTAGAAGGTCGGACCCGGCATCATCCCCTTGAGAAACGGCCAGGGTAAAATATTCCGTGCTCATGATCTCCCGCATCATGTCCTCAGGCAACTGGGAAAAGGGCCCATTGGCGTTCATCTGGGTCCGGTGGCAGGCCAACGAGGCTCTTTTGGTTTCCACGTAAGGACTCACGTCTATGGTGGTGCTTACCGCCTCGTCTGGGGAACCGATTTTATCAACCTCCAGGCTGGCGAACGGCGGTTCGATCCCCAGTTCGGCCATCCGTTCCCACATCTTCCGGAAATTACGGCGGGGAAAGCAAACATAGTATAGGAATTGGGGCGTCCACGACTGGAGATTCCCTGACAATTGTCCCTTGAGAACATCGCCGTCGCCGGCGGCCTCGAATGCCCGAACGGTCCTTTGGTGGACCGTCACGTGGTCGGGATGCCCGTAGCCTCCGGTGGGATCGTGGGTAAAGACCACCTCGGGACGTCTTTCTCGTATGATCTCGACCAATTTGGCCACCACTTCATCCGGCGGTGCTTGGTGCAGAGACCGGGGATGGCCGTTATCCGGCGTTCCGTCCATACCCGAGTCCCGGTAACCCAAAAACCGCACGTCTTGAACGCCCGTAACCTTCATCGCCCGCCGCAATTCCTCTTGGCGGACCTGATACAGGTTCTCGGGAGTCGCCAGCGACGGGTCGCTGATCTCGCCCACGTCGCCGTTGGTAGCGCACACCAGCGTGATCCGGGCGCCCCGGGCCGCCAGCATGGCCAAGGTGCCACCGAAGCCGAAACCCTCGTCGTCGGGATGGGCAAAGACGGCCAGGACCGATAGGTGGGTCAGGTCTTGGGGGGAAAGTGCCAAAATCAGTCTCCTCAGACTATGCGGGATTCTAAACTACCGGTTGCTTTGCGAGCCGCAGAGTGGCCGGCTTTCAACCTCTACTATCTGACTTTCAGAATACCCGGCGGATTTCCCCTGGTCCGTCAGGCCAACTCCAACAAAAGGTTGCCCAGCGGGTCCACCTCCGCCTGCCATTCCGGGGGCAGCACGATGGTGGTGTCCATCTGCAAGATCAGGGCCGGTCCCACCATCCGGTGGCCGCAGTGCAGCCGGTCACGCTGGTAAAGGGCGGCCGTTGTGACGCCCTGGGCAAACACCACTTGCGCTTCCCCGGTTTGGGCCGTGGACGGGTCGGCCGGTCCCGGAGCTTCCGGCGTCAGCTCTAGTTTGTCCACCTCAAGCTCCAGCTTCAAACGCAAGTTGACTATCTCCACCGCCTGATTCCGGTCGGCGTACCCGAAACGGCGCAGGTGGGCCCGGTAGAAGCTATCGCCGATGACCTGACGCAGGTCCCTCCGCCTGGTTCTGGTTCCAGCGCCAGGCCTGGGGTTGGAAGCAGGAGCAGCGGGATAGTCGATGGTCAGTTCGAAGGACTGGCCCACGTAGCGCACGTCTACGAAACGGCGCACGTCCATCTGGTCCACGGGCAATCCTTCGCCGCGCAGTTCCTGCCTGGCCAGGCCTTCCATGCCTGAGAACTCCTCTTCCAGCCTGGCCCGGTCCACGTCCCCGCCCCGCAGCATCACCGTGCGGGAGTAATCCTTTACCACGTTGGCTATGGCCACGCCCAACGCCGAGAGTATTCCAGGACGGGCCGGAACCAATATCCGCGGGATGGCCAATTCCTGGGCCAGTTCGCAGCAATGCATGGGCCCGGCGCCGCCAAAGGGAACCAGGGTGAATTCGCGCGGATCGTATCCCCTTTCCAGGGATATGGTGCGGATGGCCCGTTCCATATTGGAGTTGACCACTCGGATTATGCCCAGGGCTGCGGCTTGGATCCCGGCGCCGATCTGAGCGGCGACACCGGACGCCAGGTCTTCGGCCCGCTTTCGGTCCAGCGTCAAACGGCCCCCCAAAAACTGATCGGGGATAAGCCTGCCCAGGATGAGGTTGGCGTCGGTCACGGTGATCTGATCGCCTTTCCCATAGCAAGCCGGGCCAGGATCTGCGCCGGCCGATTGGGGTCCAACCACCAACGCGCCGCCACTGTCAACCCGGGCGATGGACCCGCCCCCCGCGCCCACCGTGTGGATCTCGATCATGGGCACGCTGATGGGGTATCCGCCAACCGTCTGCCCGGTGGTCTCTTTTATCTGGCCGGGGCACAGTGACACGTCGGTGGAGGTCCCACCCATGTCCAACGTTATGATCTCTGGATAACCCGCCTGAACGCCGGTGTAAAAAGCGCCCACCACGCCCCCAGCAGGGCCGCTAAGGATGGTGCGCACCGGCTGCTCCGACGCCAGACGAGAGGTGATGCTGCCTCCCGAAGACTGCATGATGCGCAACCCCTGGCCCCCCTGGCCGAGCGACCTTTCCAATTCGCCCAGGTAACTGGCCATGATCTGGCCCACGTAGGAGTTGACCACCACGGTGCTGGTGCGTTCGTATTCCCTGAACTCGGGCAGGACGCGGCTGGATATGGAGATGAAAGGTTTACCCGGCAAACCACTCAGGGCTTCCAGCACAGCCTCTTCATGGGCGGGATTCAGGAAAGAAAAGAGGAACGATACGGCGATGGCGTCGACTTTGGCATCCTCCACCAGCGCCGTTAGCGCTTTTATCGCCTCGGGAGTCAAGTCTTCGATGATTGCGCCGGTGTGGTCCACCCGTTCTTTCAGGCCAAACCGCAACTCCCAGGGCGCCAGCGCCGGGGGACGCTCCAGATTCAGATCGTATAACTCCGCCCGGTTTTGACGCCCTATCTCAAGAACGTCCTCGAAGCCCAGGGTGGTCACCAGCGCGGTCCGGCCGCCTTTCCCTTCGAGAAGGGCGTTGGTGGCGACAGTGGAGCCATGGACGAAATCGGCTTGCGTGACGCCCACATCGGCCACGCCTTGAAGGATTCCCCGGGATGGGTCGCCGGGAGTTGAGGGCAGTTTATGGACGGTCAGCCGGCCGTCTTCCAGAACGGCGATGTCGGTGAAGGTGCCGCCCACGTCGATTCCCACCACGGTCTTTGGCATCGTTAGCTCGGTGTTTGGGGCTGGACGGGGCGTTCCAGCAGCGCGCGGGAGTACTGCTGGTCTGCCTGGTCATTGAAGCACACCAGAATGACTTGTTCCAAATTTGGGTGTCCTTGTAAGTATGACTGCACTTCGGCAACCGCGATCCTGGCCGCTCGTTGCATGGGAAACCCGTAAACTCCGGCGCTGATTGCCGGAAAGGCTATGGTGCGGATGGGATATTGGGCTGCCAAGTCCAGGCTATTTTGGTAACAACGGGCCAGCAATTCATCTTCACCTTGGCCGCCCCCGTGCCAGACCGGTCCCACCGTATGAATCACCCACTTGGCCGGAAGGTTGTAGCCTCTGGTTATCTTTGCCTCGCCTGTCTCGCAGCCACCCAGACCCCGGCATTCCTGAAGTAACTCCGGCCCCGCCGCCCGGTGGATAGCGCCATCCACCCCGCCGCCGCCCAGCAGCGCATTATTGGCGGCGTTGACGATGGCGTCAACTCGCAGTTTGGTGATGTCATCTCTAACTATCAAGATGCTGTCCATGTCTAGACCCAGAGAGCCTATTGCTCCGCTAATGCGATTCGCAGGCGCTTGTTGATGCGCCCTTTGCTTTCGTGGCCCACCACCTTTATGACGCCCACTTCGCTGGTGTTGGCCACGTGGGTGCCTCCGTCGGCCTGCAGGTCCAAGCCCGTGATGTTGATGGTCCGCACCTCGGTGATGCCGGCTGGAAGCAGGTTTATCTTGGTCCGGATCAGGTCGGGTATTTGGTCCGCTTCGGCGCGGCTGACCTTGGCTGCCACCACATCCCGGGCCGCGGCCACTTCCAGATTTATCTTCTCTTCGATCTCTTCGGCAAACTGGGCGGTCATTTTCTCCAGTTCAAAGTCCATTCGGGCTTCCCCGGGCTTCATGTCGCCGCCGGTCACATGCGCGCCGTAGTCCCGCCACACCACTCCACAAAGGATGTGCAACGCCGTGTGAGTGCGCATCAGGTTGTACCTCAGGTCCCAATCGACACGGCCGGTCACGCGGCTGCCCGCCAGAGGCAGGGGGCCTTCTATCTGATGTATTATCTTCCCCGAAGACCGGGCAACCCGGTGTACCCGGTAAGTCCCGTCGCCGGATGTCAGATCCCCCACGTCGGCGGGCTGGCCTCCGCCACCGATGTAGAAAGCGGTGCGGTCCAAAACCACCCCGTTTTCCACCAACTCTTCCACCGTGGCCTCGAACTCTTTCAAATAGCTGTCGTCGTGGAAAAGCAACTCGGTCATGAAATACTCCAGTGGGTGCTGCCGAGCCTATCCCATTTCCCCTGGCCAAATAAACGGGCCCAGCCTGGGGTATTATAGCAAAACCTAAGACTGGCCTGACGCCTGTATCCAGCGCTAATGGCCCGCTGCGTAAATAATAACCGTACCGAGCTATCACTGAATCCATCGGTATGCCTCAACCACCATGCCGGAACTTAAATCCAATCCCATCGGTTCTGAGAATTGATGGTGCGGAACGTTGTTTTTGCGCCTGATGGATGACATAATGTCCAATACTCAAAGACCGTCACGCCGGTAACAATCCAGGTAAATGGGTCCAGGCGGATCCAGACCGGCAACCGAGCCATATTACCAATCCTTCAGATTTGGGGCCCTGAACATGAAATTGTCTTGCACCCAAGAAAACCTCAGCCGGGGACTGGCAGTTGTCGGCCGGGCCGTAGCCAGCAGGGCAACCCTGCCCGTCACCCAAAATGTGCTTCTCACCGTAGACCAATCAATGCTAAAGCTTTCGGCCACCAACCTGGAAATAGCCATGACCACCTGGGTGGGGGCGATGGTGGAGGAAGAGGGTTCCATAACGGTCCCAGCCAGGTTGCTCAGCGAGTTCATCAACTCCCTCCCCAACGAGCATATCGGCCTGGAGTTGGAAGAAGGGTCCGGCGTGCTGAAGGTGACCTGCGGGCGGGCACAAGCCAACATCAACGGGATGGATGCCTCAGAGTTCCCGCCGGTGCCCACGGTGGAGGACGGTCTGGCGGCCCAGATCGACCCCCAGATATTCAAAACCGCCATTTCACGGGTGGCCTTTGCCGCTGCGACGGAGGAGTCTCGGCCGGTGCTAACCGGTGTGGAGGTAAAGCTGGAAGGTGACCGTTTCACCTTGGCGGCCGCCGATGGCTTTAGGCTTGCGGTGCACCACGGCGCCTTGATGCAGCCGGTGGAATCGGAAATAAAGGTCATCGTACCGGCCAAGACGTTCAATGAGTTGAACCGGTTGCTGGGCGACCAGGAAGACCCGGTGGAAGTGATGATCACCCCGTCCAAGGGTCAGATATTGTTCCGGGTCCGCTGCCCGGAAACGGTGGAGCTGGTTTCCCAGTTGCTGCAGGGCACGTTCCCCAACTATGAGCAATTGATTCCCCAGAGCTATGAGACCAGGGCAGTGTTTGACCTGCCCAGTCTATTGCGCGCGGCACGTACCGCCTCGATATTCGCCCGGGACGGCAGCAATATCATTCGCCTGGAAATGATGCCCGGCGAGAACGGGGACTCACCCGGAAAGGTGATCATCTCCGCCAAGTCCGAGGAGGTCGGCGACAACCAAGACGAAGTCGACGCCGAAGAACTGGAAGGTGAGGCCGGCAAGATCGCCTTCAACAGCCGATACCTTCTTGACGTGCTATCGGTCTTGGAACGGGGAAAGATCGCTCTAGAGACCAGCAGTTCCTCCAGCCCCGGCGTCTTCAGACCCATCGGCTCGGATGATTACCTCCACGTGGTGATGCCGATGTTTGTGCAGTGGTGAATTGTTTCACAATCTTAGCCGTCTTTCGTATCCCTCATTGCATCCTCAGCTGCTGGAACCTGACCCGCAGGATCTCATAGACGGGGAGCTCACCCCTCCCCCGTCTCCACCAGGCTACAAATAGACGTCCCAGCCGACCAACGCTGGGGCGTTTCTTTCGTTTTGTATCTGAAAATGTGAACGGGAAGATGGGTACCAGCCGGCCTCCAGCAACTTAAGATCCTGCATCAACGGTCCCTCGACTGGCTGTTGTAGACAATCTGCCTCTTTCGACGCTAATATTCCCCAAACAATGGCGAGCGATAGAAGGCGACGACGTATGTGTTCGTCTCCTACTCGAGGCGGATGAAGCGCTCATCCAACTGAACTGGAACATAGTCCCCGACCGGGGGATCGCTGTCCAGGCCCTTGAGCCAGATAATGCTGATGCTAATACCCGGGAAATGTTAAATGCGAATCGGTAGATTGCTTCCTGGACTTTCCGCCCCTCAGCAGGAAGTTACTCTCAGCTTGGGAGATAACTGGCGCCAATTCGCCCTGCTGGTGACGGTAAACCTCTTCGTGGGCGGGATGATTGGCATGGAGCGCTCCGTTCTTCCCGGCCTGGCCGAGGCGGAGTTCGGCATTACCTCCAAAACAGCCGTTGTCTCGTTTATTGCCACCTTCGGTCTTGCCAAGGCGGCAACGAACCTCTTGGCCGGCAATCTTACCCAGAGGTTCACTCGTCGAAGAATACTGATATCCGGTTGGCTGTTCGCAATCCCGGTCCCATTGATACTGATCTGGGCTCCCTCCTGGGGATGGGTCATAGGAGCCAACGTGCTGTTGGGGATAAACCAAGGGCTCACCTGGTCCATGACGGTCAACATGAAAATGGATTTGGTGGGCCCAAGGTGGCGTGGTGTGGCCCTGGGATTCAACGAGGCGGCGGGCTATCTGTCCTTGGCCGCAATGGCCTTTCTTACCGGCATCATAGCCGAGGCTTATGGCCTCCGCCCGGAACCCTTTTACCTGGGAATTGGCATTTCGGCCACGGCCCTGGCCTTTAGCGTATTGCTGGTCCGCGACACCGCCCCATATTTGGCGCTGGAAAACGCCAGCCGTCCAGGAGCCACATCGGTCCCTTCGTCTCTGAAGGGTGCCTTCGCCGACGTAACTTGGCGGAAACCGTACCTCTTCGGGATTACGCAGGCCGGACTGGCGAAGAACCTCAACGACGGAGTTGCTTGGGGAATCTTCCCCCTGTACTTTGCCAGCCAGGGCTTGGAACTGAACCGGATAGCCACACTGGTGGCAGTTTATCCCTTGGTCTGGGGTGCCCTTCAGCTAGCCACCGGTTGGGCCAGCGACC
>JADFPM010000265.1 GCA_022562335.1 Chloroflexota bacterium | reverse complement strand
GCTGGAAGCCTCTAGAAACCGGGCGGCGCTGCTGTCCGAGTCGTTGGGAGCGGTCACCTCGTAATACATCTCCCCGATGGGGAACTCAACGACGCTCAGGGCATTGCCGTTGCCGGACCGGCCCTGGGGCCACGGGGTGCGGTGTTCATCCACCGAAAGGCCGAACCCGTCGCAGAACAAATGCCTGGCGTTTTCCAGGTCGCCGGTCACCATTCCCACATGGTGAATCCTTGTTAAGGCCATCGCTCCCCCTTACGCCCGGCGTCCCGGCCGTTTGGATATTTTTGCCAGTCATGCTTTTTGGACTTTGCCTGGGGGAATAGTAGCGTCGGATGGGGCAGATTGTCCACCATTTATCACGGCGACTTCGCCTACCTGATAGAGACCCAGTACGGAAGCATACTCTGGAAGGACACGTCCGGGCATTGGACCGGAACATTACGCGGCCTGCGGCCCGGCGTGGCGCTCCCGGCGGCTGCGGGCCGGGGCAATATAGACGGGAACCCCATTCGTAATTTCTATGGGGCCCATAACGCCCTGTTTAATAAAATCTTCAGAGAAGCAAGATCACAGTGAATCCGGGGCCGGAAGCTGCTATATCCAGCCCCATGGGGAATCGATGGTGCGGCCTTGGGAATCCGCCAAGCGGTCCAAACGGCCCCTTCAGCTAGGTGCAAAGGGCCCTATTCCTAAACCGCCGCCCGGACCACACTGCCTAAAGAAGGTTGGAGGATGATTGCGAGGTCCCCGGATACCAATCTGGTGGGGCTGTTCCCCGGCCAGACAGTTTGCCGAGTCCGGATCGAGTTCTAATCCCATTGCCGGAGGGACAACGATGAGCGGGACGACAACGGGCTACCGTCGGATCCTGGTGCCGCTGGATGGATCGCTTCTCTCGGAATACATACTTCCCCAGGTGGAACGCTTCGCGTCGGCTTTTCAGAACGAGATGACTTTGCTGCACGTGGTCTCTGTGAAAGAGGCGGATTGCCAAGACCTCACCCCATCCCAAAAACAGGCCCGCGCCGGCATTGTCCGCTACCTGCAAGGGGCGGAGGATTGCCTGAGACATTGGGGTGGCAAGGTTGACTGGGCCATCCGGTGTGGAAACCCGGCTGATGAGATCGCATCCTTCGCCCAGAAAAACGATATCGACCTGGTGATCATGTCCGCCCACGGCAAGGGCGAGGCACGCCACGACGGGATCGGTGACTTGACGTCGGCGGTTTTGAAGCTGGTCACGGTCCCAGTGGTAACCGTACGGGCCCCAGAACCGGTGGCCAGACTTTAGAGGCCTGGGGCAAATCCTGCCAACATGGTATCCCGGATACGATTCGGAATTCTCGGAGGTGACTCATGGCAACCCAAATCGCCATCAAAGCTTGCGACATCTGCGGCAAAAAGGCGACGGTTAGCATGTCTAAGACCTGCCATTTGGGACACTTGGTCTGCTTGAAGTGCACCCGGCGAGGTCTGAAGATGGAACCCAGAAAATATTGCGAGCTGTGTCACACTCCCCTGGGATGAAAGGACCTCCACCAGGCCCAGGGCAACTTAAATCCGGCGTTGAATAGGCAGGCCGCCGGCCTTAATACGGGCATCACCTATATATTCCATTAATATCTTCCCAGGAGTCTGTATGAGCAGCGAAACCGAAGTTATAGCTTCCCAGTTGAATATCCTTTCCCACAACCCACTGGTGGCCGGCGCTGACCTGGCCGACCTGGACCAGGAGTTGACGCCCACCAGCCTATTTTTCGTCCGCAACCATTTCCCGACCCCAAACCTTGAGCTGGATTCCTGGGCGCTAAAGGTTGAAGGCCATGCCGGGCGCACGGTGTACCTGGACTACGACTATCTGAAAAACATGCCCAGCAGAGAAGTGGATTGCCTGTTGGAATGCGCCGGCAACAGCCGGGCTGCGATCCAACCTCCCATCGAAGGATTACTGTGGGACCACGGCGGCGTGGGCACCGCCCGTTGGAAAGGCGTGCCGTTGCGAGAGGTGCTGGAACGCGCCGGAAGTTTGGACTTGACAACGGATGTGTTGCTGGAAGGCGCCGACCGGGGGACGGAGAACGGGATGGCCGAAGAGGCGGCCTACGCCATGAGTATTCCGCTGGAGAAGGCCCTGGATCTGGATACGATATTGGCTTATGAGATGAATGGCCAACCGCTCCTCCCGGACCATGGCTTCCCCGTCCGGGCCATCATTCCGGGTTGGTACGGGATGACCTCGGTGAAATGGGTGCAGAGGGTCAGCTTGCTGACCAAACCCCATGAAAGCTTTCACGAAGCTGATTACTATGTGTACGTTCCTGAAGGCGAGATTGACGGCACAAACGATGGCGCCAAACCGGCACGGGTCACCTCCATGGCGGTCAAATCCTTGATCACCTGGCCCACCAGGGGATTGACCGTCTCCGCCGGCGCCCACACCATACGGGGCATGGCCTGGTCGGGTGAAGGACCGATCTCCAAGGTGGAGGTGAGTGTCGATAACGGTGCAAGCTGGCGGCCGGCCCAGGTCACACGATCTAAATCTCCTTACTCCTGGCAGAAATGGGAATTTGTATGGGAGGCCGCTCAACCCGGACATTTCCTGGTCAGGGCCAGGGCGACCGACGTGAACGGCCGAGTTCAACCGGACAAAGCTGATTGGAACTTTCGGGGCTTCGCCAACAATTCGATCCACGCGGTACCGGTGAGCGTGAAGGAATAGCAGCAGGTCTCGCGTCAACCTCGCGCAACACCTGCCATCGCCCAATCGGCAGCAGGCTCTGCAATAGGAAGGTCAGCGGGGCCGCGCCATTCGAACCCAGGAGGGCACGTACCGGTCAGCTTGCTTGACCTCGGTCTCAAGGGCACGGCAGTTTGGCTCCATGTCTTGTAAGAGCCGCCAAAAGTCAGGAGAATGGTCCAGCCGCTTGATGTGGCAAAGCTCGTGAAGGAACACGTGGCGGACCAACGGCGGAGGAAGATACAGCAGGCTACGGTTCAAGCTGATGTTCTGGAGTTTAGAGCAGCTTGCCCAACGGGTGGCTTGGCCCCTGACGGTGATCTTTTTGAAGGAGATCCCGGTTTCGAGGCTGACTTGTCTAAGCCAAGGCGCCAGGTGAGCGTGGGCTTTCCGGTGCAGCCAGCCGGTGAGGTCGGCGGCGATGGCTTCGAAGTCGCCGGCGTCTCTGGCAACGGCCAGGATATTCCCGGTTTTTTCTTCAACGTGGATCCGGACATCGATCCCGCCCCGATACTCCACCCGCCAGCGCTCACCGATGGCATTGAGTTCGATCTGACGCGGCGCGGCCGGGGAAGGCTGGTCTTGGACCTTCTGCAACTCCCGCTGGATCCAGTCCCGATGGGCCTGGAATATCTCCGGCAATCGGCGCCGGTTGAACCGGCGGGGAACCACCACGTCGAGGCGGTTGGCCGAGGATACTCGAAGTATCACCCGCCGGGCCCGGCTGTTTTCCCGCACCGAATATTCAATCCCTTTCCACCGCAACCCGTCACCCTTAGTCACTGATTGGGATTCACCGCCTGGTTAGCACCGGGGTGAGATGCTTTCGACGGCCGAGAACCCCCCCCCATCCTAACCTTCCCCCCTCGCGGGGGAAGGGACACTAAGCCTCCTCTCCCCTTGAGGGAGAGGATTGAGGTGGGTACAAACCGGGTAGACTGGTAACACTTAAACCGGGAACATAGGTAACACTTTCCTAGAGGATCGGGAAGATGACGGTGGGGAGGGAAGTGGTGCCTTGGAATAATG
>JADFPM010000023.1 GCA_022562335.1 Chloroflexota bacterium | reverse complement strand
TAAAACCATAGTACCATAACGGCTAGATCTAGCCTGGATCATGATGGAGGACCGAAACGGCGGCGGGATTGGCGTTTCGGCCGGGAGATTTCGCGGTAAGAGAGCCCGTTGAATCAGTCACATTCCGCCAGCGGCCACCAGTGGCCCCGGTTCCATTCGGGATGGATGTGGCGTTCTCGATGGTTCATGACGGGCCGTGGCGCTGCGTGCGGCCAAGCCAAATCTCCACCAAATCTACGGGGGTGGCAAACGGTCCTGGGTTGGGGTGGATGACTTCGAACCGAATCACATGCCGAACTCCCGATTTAGGCTCACCTGAGCCCCCCGGCTGGTCTGGTTCGCCTTGACACCCCCATAGGCCGATGCTAAAATCGCCACCGTTCCCCAGGCTAGGTTTTTGCCATAATACCCTGCGTTATGTAGGATTTTACCGGTTGGGCCGGCGAGGCAGCGAGCCGGTCAAAACCAGCCCAATTCCGGGAAGGAGGGCCGTGTATGGCTCCCGAGATCATGAAGGGACTCAAAGATGTGTATCTGGATACCACAGAGTCCAGCTTCATCGACGGACAGGAGGGGAAGCTTCTTTATCGGGGCTATAACATCCACGACCTGGCCGAAAAGTCCACGTTTGAAGAAGTGATCTATCTGCTTCTCTACGGGGCATTGCCCACGGTCAGCCAGCTTCAGGAATTTGACGGTATTCTCAGGGCCAATAGGATAATCCCCGACGAGGTGATTCAGATATTGGACCTGGTGAAAACCAGCCATCCCATAGACGCCCTTCGCACCGGCATCTCCGCGTTGGCGGCCTTCGATTCTGATGTGAACGACAACTCGGAGGAAGCCACCATACGCAAGGCGGTAAGGCTCACCGCCATGGGTCCCACGTTGGTTGCGACCCATCACCGGTTGCGTCAGGGGCTGGAACCGATGGCGCCCAACCCCAACCTGAACCATTCGGGCAACTTCATGTACATGCTCTTTGGAGAGGAGCCCGACGAAGAGACCACCAAGCTGCTGGACGTGGACTTCATACTCCACGCCGAGCATGGAGCCAACGCTTCGGCCTTTGGGGCCAGGGTCGCGGCATCCACCCTGTCAGACCTTCACTCCGCGGTTGTCACCGGCGTAGGCGTGCTGAAAGGCCCGGCCCACGGCGGCGCTGCCGAAGAGGTCATGAAGATGGCCTTGGACATCGGCAACCCGGAAAACGCCGAGGAGTACGCCCGGAAGCTGTTGGACTCCGGCGGGCGGATCATGGGATTCGGCCACCGGGTCTACAAGGCGGAAGACCCCAGGGCGAGGCACCTGCGGGAAAGGTCAAGGAAGCTGGGCGAGAAGATGGGCCATCCCGAATGGTTCCAGATACTGACATATCTGGAAGACAAGGTCATGGTCCCCTACCGGTCCCGGGGCATCTTTGTGAACGTGGATTTCTTTGCGGGTTCGATCTATTACCTTCTCGGCATACCCGACGACCTGTTCATCTCCATATTCGCCCTGGGCCGGATCCCCGGATGGGCGTTGCAGTGTATCGAGCAATACAATGACAATATGCTGATTCGCCCGCTGCTGGAGTATTCGGGGAAAATGGATTTGGAGTTCATCCCGATCGAACAGCGCGGGTAGCGCTCCTGTGGGGGAATGGAAGCTGATCGAGGGGGCCGTCACGGCCCCCTATTCATTTGGGCATCGATTGCGCGCAGACCGGTTATGGCGTGCTCTGAGCGCGTGCCCAGGTGATGTTTCAGGGATACCATTTACCGGCATGACGCGCCGCCCATGAACGCCGAACAGGAAATACGCCGCCGCATCGCAGACCGCGGTTCAATCACATTTGCCGAATTCATGGACGTGGCCCTTTACTGGCCCGCCGGCGGCTATTACCGGGGAACCGGCGGCCCCGTTGGCGGACCCCAGGGTGACTTCTACACCAGCCCGCTGGTTCACCCCGCGTTTGGCGCGCTTCTATCGGTGCAACTTTTTCAAATGTGGCTGATCATGGACCGGCCCAGTCCTTTTACCGTGTTGGAAATGGGCGCCGGCAACGGGTTGCTCTGCCGGGACGTGGCCGAATTTTCGACGAAACTGCCCGAAGGGTTCCCTAAAGCCCTTAGGTATATCTGCCTGGACGTGAACTCCCAGCCGGGATTGGAAAAGGGATCAGCAGCCACCGGTGAGCAGCTGGAGGTGCTTCGGGTAGCCGCCGGCGGGTATTTGGGGGGAGATGGGAATCCGCCGGCGGGCCTGCCCCTGGCTAGATTTCGTGGTTGTGTCCTTTCCAACGAGTTGCTGGACGCCTTTCCCGTTCACCAGGTGACGATGCGGGGAGGAAAACTGCTGGAAGTCCACGTAACGGTGGAGCAGGGCGAATTGGCGATGGTCCCCGACGAGCTTTCCACTCCGGCGCTGGCGGACCGGCTGGATGGGTTGGGCGTGGTCCTGGGAGAAGGGCAGACGGCGGAGATATGCCTCGGTCTGGAGGATTGGACGGGAGCGATCTCGGACATTCTGGAAGCCGGTTTCGTGCTGACGGTGGATTATGGCAGGGAGGCCGAAGATTTATATTCGGCCAAAGACCGGCCCCGGGGAACGCTGACCACCTTTTACCGCCACACCCAGACCGACGCTCCCCTGCGGCGCATCGGCAGCCAGGACATCACCGCCCAGGTGGACTTCACGTCGGTGATGAACGAAGGCCGCAAATTTGGGCTGGCGCCGATGGGTTACTTGACCCAGAGGGAATTCTTGCTAAACCTGGGGCTGCAGGATTGGCAACGGGGCCTGACCGGTCTGGGGCTCACCCAACGCCAGACCGATGCCAACCGGGCGGGAATGGTGGACCTGGTTCGGCCCGGCGGCCTGGGAGATTTCAAGGCGCTGGTCCAAGGCAAAGGTGTTGGACATCACGACCTCTGGGGGTTCCAACCCGGCGCCTCGGTCCAGGGATTAAAGCGGTTGATGGATTCGCTGCCGGCGCCCCTGATGACCCCGGACCATTTGGACCTGAACCAGGGGCGTGATCCCGGTTCGGAATTCCAGATCGAAGGTGATTGGCCGCCTTTTGCGGTACCGGGCGGGGAAGAAGAAGTAAGCCTTTAGGAATCCTTAACGGCTTATCCGGCCGATTCGCTGGGGTTCAACCCGATCTGTTCCGACACCGGCTTCATACTCTCCACCACGAAGCTGATGTGCTCGTCCAGGTCGACTTCCAGCTCCTCGGCCCCACGGATCAGGTCGTCGCGCTTGACGTTTTGCGCGAAGTTCTTGTCCTTCATCTTCCGTTTTACCGAACGCGGGGAGACGTCGTCCAGGCTCTTGGAAGGGCGCACCAGGGCCACGGCGCGAATGAAGCCGGACAGTTCATCCACCGCGAACAGGGTGTGCTCCATCAGCGACTCCCGCTTGATATCGGTGTGGTCGCCGTGGGTAAGCACCGCCCGGACGATGTCTTCGGGATAGCCGTACTCGCGCAGGATGCCCGCCCCATAGTTGGGGTGGTCTTCGGGCGTGGGACAGATCTCCCAGTCAAAGTCGTGGAGCAGTCCGGCGATACCCCACCGGTCCTGGTCTTCGCCGAACTTGGCCGCATAGCCGCGCATGGAAGCTTCCACCGACAGCAGGTGCTTGAGCAGCATCTCGGTCTTGACGTGCCGGCCCAAGAATTCCAGCGTTTGATCCCGGTCCATCACGTTCATGGTCAGCCTCCCCGGCGCTAGGCGCTGGTTTCTTGGTTTTCGTGCTCGATATCGTTGGCGGGCGCGGACTCCTGCGCCGGCGGACCGCCCCGGGGCTGGCACCGGACGGCGGTGGTGAGAAACCCGCTGTGGGCTATCATGCGGTGCACGGGACGGACGCTGCGGTCCTTTAGGTGCCAGGGCCGCAACAGCGTTTCAAATGAATCGATCAATTGGAACCTGCCATCGTCTTCCAATGCGGTGACCAGTTGGTGCACCTGCAGGATGGTCGGCAAGAAGCTGAGCATCCTGCCGCCCATGACCAGGGCGTCGCCGATGGTTTCGACGGCCTGCCACGGTTCGGGCACGTCCAGCACCACCCGGTCCACGTCCCTCTCGGCGATGCCCTGGTAGATGTCGCCCACGGTTATGGTCAGGTTGGAAGGGTCTTCGACTAAACTTTCGATATTGCGCTGCGCCTTAGGCAACCATTTCTCGTCGATCTCATAGGTGATGACCCGGCCCGCGGGCCCAACCGCCCGTAATAAAGCCGAGGTCAAAGCTCCAGAGCCCAGGCCGCCCTCTATGACGGTGGCGCCGGGGAATATGTCGGCGAAGATGACGATGTTGCCCAGGTCCTTGGGGTAGATGATCTGGGGACCCCGGGGCATCGCGGTGACGAAATCGCCGAAAGTCGGCCGGACGGCCAGCAGTACATGGCCCTTGTCGGTGCGGTACCAGCCGCCCACGGATTGACCGATGAGTTGGTCGTGGTAAAGCCGGCCCAAGTGGGAGTGAAACACCTGCTCCGCTTCCAGCGTTTTCAGGTAACGCCGTCCCTTGCGGTCGATAAGCAGGACCATGTCTTGGGGCTGGAAGCAGTTTTTGTCGATTGCGGTCATGAAAGGTGCTTGTTACTTTGGGTTTGGGTCATTGAATATTTCGGCAGGTCATCATCCGCCGGCGCCACAGCATTGACCCTGACGCCCCCTAGATAAACCGCGCTCGTTCGGTGGCGGCGGCGCCGTGGTCGATGTAGACGCTGATCACCTCGGTGAAGAAGTCGAAGGCTTCGGTGCCCTGCTCACGCTGTCCAACCCCCGACGATTTTAATCCTCCGAAGGGCAGGTGGACCTCGCCGCCCAGGGTCGGCGCGTTGACGTGGACCATGCCCGTCTCCACCGTGTCGATGTATTGGAACGCCCGTGATATGTCCCTGGTGTACACCGACGACGACAGGCCGAATTGGACGCTGTTGGAGACTTGGATGGCCTCTTCTATCCCGCCGGCCTGGAACACGGTCAGCACCGGCCCGAAGATCTCCTCCTGGGCGATGCGCATGTCCAGACCCACATCGGTGAAGATGGTGGGCTCGACGTAAAATCCCTGTGCGTATTCGCCGCCGGTCAGGGCGTGGCCGCCGTAGGCCAGGTTGGCGCCCTCCTCGGTCCCGATGCCGATGTATTCCATCACCGTGTCGAACTGGTTCTGGCTGGCCAGGGGCGACACGTCCACCGTGGGGTCCAGGCCGTCGCCGATCTTTAGCTTGCTGGTCCGGTCGATCACCTCATTCATGAACTGATCGTAGGCCGGCGCTTCCACGATCACCCGGCTGGTGGCGGTGCAACGCTGCCCGGTGGAGCCGAACGCGCCCTGGATGATGCCTCCCATGGCCTTGTCCATGTCGGCGTCTGCCAGCAGGATCACCGCGTTTTTGCCGCCCATCTCGCACTGCACCTTTTTCAGGCGGCGGGCCCCTTCGACGTAGATGGCGGTGCCGATCTCGGTGGAGCCGGTGAATGAGATCCCGTTGACCTGGGGGCTTTCCACCAGGGCGTTGCCCACCAACCCGCCGGGACCGGTGATCAGGTTCAGAACACCGGGGGGCAAGCCGGCGTCCTGGAACACCTGCACCAGCTTAACCGCGCTCATGGGGGTGCCCGAGGCGGGCTTGAAGACCAGGGTGTTGCCGCAGATCAACGCCGGGGCGATCTTCCACGCTGGAATGGCGATGGGAAAGTTCCACGGCGTTATTATCGCCACCACGCCCAGGGGACGGCGGACGGTGTAAGCCATGGTGTTGGGCAGCTCCGAGGGAGTTGTGTAGCCGAACATGCGGCGGCCTTCACCGGCGGCATATTCGATGATGTTCATGGCCCGCTTGACCTCGCCCTGGGAGTCGGCGATGGGCTTGCCCTCTTCCAAGGTGATGGTGCGGGCAATATCGTCGGCCCGGTCGCGCAATATCTCCAGGGCCCGGAAAAGGATGGCTGCTCTAGCCGGGGCGGGGGTGCCGCTCCAACCCGGCAGGGCTTCCTGGGCGGCCTCTACGGCTTTCAGGGCGTCCTCGGCCACCGAGGTTTGAAACTCGCCCAAAACGGTGTTCTTGTGGGCGGGGTTGTATATGGGATAGGTGCGCCCGGAGACCGAGTCCACCCATTGTCCGCCGATGAAATTTTGATAGGTCGATACGCCGTTGGTGGTCATTTGGGTTCTCCTGTGGCCGGTGACCTGTGGATGATCGCAGCGCCGGTTTAGCCGCGAGCTTGGTTATGCCGGTGGTATTTAGCCGGAAGCTACCCGGAGAATTCGATGCCCGCGCCTATGATCTCCACCTGCAACGAGCGGGAATCAGGAGCGGCGTCGTCGAAGGTCACGCCCACGGTGATGTTGATGCCTTGATTCACCTGGGGGCTGCCGGGCACGTCGAACCGGGCGTCCAAATGGTCGTCGCGCAGGTTCAGGTCCATGTGCTCGGCGATGCGCTTCTCGCCGTCGTACACGATGACCTCATTGACCACTGCACTTGAGCGGGTACGGAAGCTGACCATGGCCGACTCCACCTGCATCTTGGCGCCGTTGATCACGGCGGGGGTTGGGATGGGAAAATGGACCCAGGTGTTTTGTCCCCGGGCGCCCTCGATGCGGACGAAGGGCCCGCAGTGGCGAACCGACGTTATCCGGCCGGGGTACTCTATCTGCATGCTGGTGCCGTGGACCCATGAGGTGAATTTCTGGCCTGGCATATCGTGACTCCCAAATAGTGGTTTTGAATGCGCTAACCGCACCGTTGCGCAGGTTGGTAACGTGGCAGATCCGGACACACGGCGCCGTGTGCCTGAAGCTTGAATCCCGTGGGCGGCTTGGCAGGCATTATAGCGGGAGATGACATTGGGGTACAGGGACACGGATAATCGTAAAAAGACCCCGGCAATCTCCGGGGTCTTAGCTTGGCCGATTTTGGAGCGGAAGACGAGATTTGAACTCGCGACCCCCTCCTTGGCAAGGAGGTGCTCTACCACTGAGCCACTTCCGCTCGTTTGATGCCGGCTGGAGGGCTAGACCGGCACATCTGCCTGGGCCAAGGGGAAGGCGCACCGCCGTTCCAGACTAGCTTCCTATGCCACAAATAGTATACACGATGACCGGTATTTTGCGTCTAGACCTGCCTGGGAAATCAGATAGATGCCGGGGTCACGTACTGGGATGCCGTGCAATATCCTATAATCCATATCATCCGGTGGAATCGACCGATGGACAGGGAGAATGAACCCGATGCTGGAAATGAGGACCGTAACCGCTGACGAGTTTGTTCAGTGGCTTCATGCCGAGGCGCGGGCGCATGGCAACCGGTTGAACATCGACCCAGAGGTATTGAGGCCGCATTTCGATCTGGATCGTTCCATCGCCGTGTTCGACCGGGGAAACATCGTCGGTGGCGCCCACTCTCACAGGGTTGAGATGTCCATCCCCGGGGCTTCGGCGTTCATAGCCGGGGTGGCCAACATCGCGGTGCAGCCTACCCATAGGCGTCAAGGCGTGATGACCAGGATGATGCACCATCAGATCAAAGATATCCACCAGCGCGGGGAGCCATTAGCCGCGCTGTTCGCCCGCGAAAGCGTGATCTACCGCAGGTTCGGATATGGTATTGGGTCATTACACGAGCGATGGACGATCGATCGCCAGTACAACGGATACGCTCGGCCATACGAGAGTCGTGGCCTGGTCGTTTTTGTCGATCCATCAGATATCACCAAAGAGTTGCCAGAGGTTTTCCAGCGGAGCACCATCGATCGCCCAGGCGTGTTCCAGAGGCCGCTGCACCAATGGGAGGGGGATTCCCAGGCACAGGAGCACAGCCAAGGTGGCCAGGGAGGCCTGTTTTACGCTGCCTATGTGGAAGGCGGGAGGGTGGACGGCTATGCGATATACCGCATCGGCGGATCTACCCTTATCGTGAACGAGTTGATGGCCGCGACTGAAGAGGCAAATACCGCATTGTGGCGATTTTGCTTTGATATGGACCTCATCAGTTGCACGGAGGCGCTTAAGCGCCCTGTGGATGACCCATTGCCGTGGATGCTGGCAGACCCACGGCGGCTGCAGAGATCGACACGTGATGGGATGTGGTTGCGTCTGATAGATGTCGCTGCCGCCCTAGAGCTTCGGCTTTATATGCAAAGCGAACGTTTGGTGTTAGAGGTACGGGACGAACTATGTCCTTGGAACGAGGGACGGTTCGAATTAGAAGGATCTTCCGAGGGGGCCACCTGCCGATCCTCGAGTGCATCTCCAGATTTGGTGCTTGCTGTTTCTGATTTAGCCTCAGCGTACTTGGGAGCCGTGAGTTTCAGTACGCTTTCACAAGCAGGTTTGGTAGATGAGCGTACCCCAGGGGCATTGCTGCGTGCTGATCGCATGTTCGCTGTCCGCCATAGGCCTTGGACCCCCCACAACTTTTAGCGGCGGAGCGAGCCACCCGTAGCTAAATCCTGGTATGGCTTGCGCAGGTGAGAGGGGACGGGGAAGGGTTCGACGCCGCCGGACCGCCAGACTGCTTGAAACGGTGGGCGTGTTTTGCCCCTGATCCCAGAGCGGGGCCGATATTCAAGGGTTCGCCGCCTTACCGGGCTAAGACGCCGGGAGGAAGGGAAACGTAACGAAGGTTTAACAAGCCGGTAACATCCCTGTAACACAGCGATGCGATATTAGGACCATCAACACTGGCCGGGAGTCAATTATGGAAATGATCGTAGCAGCCGCAGCCTTCGTGGGATTGTTCACTCTCTGGGTGGTGTTGCCAAGAACGTTCATCCGAAAGTAACCAACCTTTCGGCGGCTCATACCGGTTACATCCAGACCGTATTTTTTGTCAGTCCATGCAACGAGCATGGGCTGATTTTTTTGCTAGGAGATCGCACCCGCGGGATTGGGGTTGATATGCCCAAATGCCGAGGCGGATAAACCAGAACCGAGGGGGAATCACGAGGGCGCCACGGAGAGGCGAAAGAGGGGATTTGCAGTAGTGGTGCCGAGGGACAGAATCGAACTGTCGACACCGGCATTTTCAGTGCCGTGCTCTACCAACTGAGCTACCTCGGCCAACAGCTTCAATATTAAGTTGGCTCAAGGAAAGCTGTCAAGGAGAGGTTTCACGTTCTCCCCTGTTTGGCAAGCGCTATACGGTGGAGGGTGCGCAGGTCTACGAGAGCCGCCGCCGCCAATGCGGCGGGTACGTGGCGTCTAATTGATAACTGTCTGGGCTTAGTCGTATAATGATTCTGCAGCCCATATCATTTCAGCACACCAAATCACTTGGAGGAATCAGCCATGGTTGACGTGCTAACAGGCACCTCTACGCTCAAAGAGGGACACGCCCAGATGCTCAAAGGCGGCGTGATCATGGACGTGGTCAATGCCGAGCAGGCGATCATAGCTGAAGAAGCCGGCGCCGTGGCCGTCATGGCTTTGGAGAGGGTCCCGGCGGATATACGCGCCGATGGCGGCGTTGCCCGGATGACCGACCCGGCCATCATTTGCTCCATCATGGACGCGGTGAGTATCCCGGTGATGGCCAAGGTGCGCATCGGGCATTTCGTGGAGGCCCAGATCCTCGAATCACTGGGCGTGGATTATATCGACGAGTCTGAGGTGCTGACTCCCGCCGACGAGTTGCACCACATCTGGAAGCACGATTTTAACGTTCCTTTCGTCTGCGGATGCCGGGACCTGGGAGAGGCCCTTCGGCGGATCTCCGAGGGCGCGGCCATGATCCGCACCAAGGGAGAGGCCGGCACCGGCGATATCGTAGAGGCGGTGCGCCACATGAGGGCGGTCCAGGACCACATCCGTAAACTGCAGAACATGCCCGACGACGAATTGGTGGTGGAAGCCCGGGACTTGGCCGTCAGTCTGGACCTGCTGATCAAGACCAAGGAAATGGGCCGCATGCCCGTGGTGAACTTCGCCGCCGGAGGAGTGGCCACACCCGCCGACGCCGCCTTGATGATGCAGTTGGGCGCCGATGGCGTATTCGTCGGTTCGGGCGTCTTCAAGTCCGCCGACCCCGCTCCGCGAGCCTATTCCATCGTCCAGGCGGTCACCCACTACAAGGACGCCAAGATCATCGCCGAGGTATCTAAGAACCTGGGCGAGCCAATGGTCGGCATCAACGTAAAGTCCATTCCTGAAGAAGAATTGTTGGCCCCGCGGAGCCGGTAGGACACCATCCCTAAGCCGACTCTCCTGGCAGGACTGATCCGGGCCGGCGGCGCCGGTCCGGCATTTTCGCGGCCTTCCTCCAATCTAGAAAGACTTTATCTAAAAATCCTCCGCGCGTTCACCGTCCCCGGGTCCCGGCTGCAGCATAACCGCGCCGGAGCGGCCAGAGCAGGACAAATTGAAAATTGGCGTGTTGGCAGTCCAAGGTGACTTCGCCGAACATATTGCGTCGTTGAGAAAGGTGGGAGTAGAGGCTCAAGAGGTAAGGTTGCCCCATCAGATAGAGGGTTTAGACGGCCTGATCATCCCCGGAGGCGAAAGCACCACCCTCAGCCGGCTGATGTCCATATATGGGCTCAGGGAGCCGGTGGAACGGCTATGCCGCGAAGGTAAGGGTTTGTGGGGCACCTGCGCCGGCATGATCATGATGGCCCGGGAAATCACCGAGGAGGACCCGGAACCGCTGGGCCTGATGGACATCGGAGTGCAGCGAAACTCCTTTGGACGGCAGATCGACAGCTTTGAGCAAGACCTGGAAGTGGACGCCTTTGACGGCGGTCCCTTCCACGGCATCTTCATCCGGGCGCCGGGGGTGATCCGGGTGGGCGCCGGGGTAGAGGTCCTGGCCTCGCTGCCCGACGGCCAGCCGGTGGCAATGCGCCAGGGCAAAATGCTGGCTTCATCTTTCCATCCAGAACTGACCAAGGACACCCGTTTCCATCAGCTTTTCCTGGACATTGCGTCCGATTTGACGTCTGATTTGACATCTGGGGGGAGCGCGGCGTCCTTATGATCCCGGCATTGCGAATCAGCGACGCCCTTCGCGGCTTCGTGTTCCACGAGCTGAAAGGCCCTAACCTGGCCTGTGCCAGGCGAGGCGGTCCGTCATCCCGCGGATTTGGGTCAGTCTCATTCTGGAAGGACGCGCTGATTCAGCGGCAGGACAGGGTGACTCAGGTGTGGCGGGATGGCGCTCACCTGGGAGCAGTGGGTTCAGCCCGGATCCTCGGCGGCCCCAAGGCCTGGGAGATAGATTATCTGTATCTATGTGGGTCTAACCCGCTTCTCCACCTCCAAGAAGAGATCTATCCGGCCCTCCTGGATAATCTGGTCCAATCGGCCAGAGAGAGGGGCGCGGAAAGGGTGTTTCTGCGGTGTTCGTCCGGAAGCGAGGTGGCCGGCATCGCCCAGCGAGCCGGATTTTTCCACTACTTCAACGAGGTTCTGCTGGAAGGGAACGCCCAGGTCGAAGGGAACGCCCTCCCTGGGGCAGGATGCGGTGTTGTCGAAGTACCCGGTGGAAATGACAATACGGACGCGGGCATTGTACGGGACAGGTTCCCACAAGACACCCACGGGCTGTTCCAGCTATTTTCCGCCGCCACTCCCCAACAGGTGCGGGTGGGTCTTGGATTCACCCTGGACCAGTGGAGAGACTCTCAGGAGTCCTGCCGGGGCCTGGAATGGGTGGCGGCCCATACAGATAGGTTAACCGGCTGGGCTGCATTGTGGGCCTACCATGGGGAATCCCACTGCGAGGTAATGATCCACCCGGACCACCCCGAATTGTTGCCGGTGATGGTTAGCCGGGTCTTGGCCCAACCGGGGCCGCAAAAATGGCTGGTTCCCGATTACCAGGAAACAACGAGGGACCTGTTGCTCCGGAAAGGATTCCGGGAGACAGCCGAATACGGCATATCGGCCAAAACGGTGGCCACGCAGAAATTTAGCTACAGCATGGCCGCCGTGGAGGCCTGAGGTTGATTACGGACAGGAATATGTTGGATCTTGAGTTGAACCAACTGTTGGAGATTCTGCCTCCGGCCGTGGCGGAGGCCCTGCGCGGCCGTGAAGATTTGGACACACTGCTGGAGGTGGTCTTGGACCTGGGGCGGCCTCCTGAAGCCAGGTTCTCCAGCGGCGACGTGGAGCTGGACCAGGCCGAGGTCGTGCGGGAAGACCTGGATGAGGTGATTCAACGAGTGGGGGAATTCGGCGACGACAACAGAGCCGGGATCGAACGGACGTTGCACCGTATTTCCGCCATCCGCAACCGCCGGGGCCAAGTGGTGGGGGTCACCTGCCGGGTGGGCCGCGCGGTGTTCGGAACCATAAAGATCATCGAAGACCTGGCCTTCTCCGGTAAGAACATCCTGTTGCTGGGACGTCCGGGTGTAGGCAAGACCACGATGCTACGGGAAATAGCCCGGGTTTTGTCCGTGGAAGCCGGGAAAAGGGTGGTGATCGTCGACACGTCCAACGAGATCGCCGGAGACGGAGACGTTCCGCACGCGGCCATCGGCCGTTCCCGGCGAATGCAGGTGACCACCCCCTCCCGTCAGCATGCGGTGATGATCGAAGCGGTGGAAAACCATATGCCGGAAGTCATCATCATCGACGAGATGGGCACCGAAGAAGAGGCCGCCGCGGCCCGCAGCATCGCGGAGCGGGGAGTTCAACTGGTGGCCACCGCCCACGGCAATACTCTAGACAACCTGATCATGAACCCGACTCTGTCCGACCTGGTGGGCGGCATTCAGACCGTTACCCTGGGCGATCAGGAAGCCCGCCACCGGGGCACTCAAAAGACGGTGCTGGAACGGAAATCACCACCGACCTTTGACGTGGTGGTGGAGATACAAAGCTGGGAACGCTTGGCGGTACACGAAGATGTGACCCACGCTGTAGACCAATGGTTGCGAGGCTTTCCCATAGCTTCTGAGATTCGCTGGCTGGACGAAAACGGCGAGGTGCACCGGGACCAGGAAACACCCCGGCGCAGCGAGACGACCACGGCGCCCTGGTCGGCCGATGGGATCCGGCGGGGAAAGTCATCCCCTTCAAGGCAGCACGGGAACGGCGTGGCCGAGGCCGAGACCAGGAGTGAGACCGGCGGCGCGAACGCTCCCGAGAAGGACCTCCGGGTGTTTCTCTTTGGCGTTGGCCGAGACAAGTTGGAGGCCGCCGTCGCCGAAGCTGGAATCCCGGTGGAAGTGGTGAACGAGCTTCGCCGGGCCGACGCGGTCCTCACCACCAAGACCCATTACCGCAGGGGCAGCCACCTGGTCAAGTCGGCCGAATCGGCGGGCACGCCGGTGTACGTACTGCGTAAGAACACCATGCCCCAGGTGCAAGACTTCCTTCACACCCTGACCAGGGAGGGGAGGGGCTTTGGCAACGGGTCACAACCGTCGGAGGAAGAGTTCAAGGCCACCTTGGAGCGCGCTTTGCAAGAGGCCGAGGAAGCGGCCCAGCGGGTGCTGGGCGGAGAGAGTTCCATTAAGTTGACTCCCCAGCGTTCCTACGTGCGCCGCCTGCAGCATATATTGGGGCAGCGGTATAGCCTGTCGTCGATCAGCCACGGCCGGGACCCGGAGCGCTGCGTCATGTTCTACAAGCCCTAAGCCCTAGGTTTTGATCCCGGCCCTTTAGCTCAAGGTCGCCAGTGGCAGCATTTATAGTATTTGAAGGCATCGACGGCTCGGGCAAGAGCACCCAGGCCCGGGCGTTGTACCGCCGTTTGGTCAGCCGGGAGATTCTCGCCCTTTTGACTCACGAGCCGGGAGGCACGCCCCTGGGCGAAACATTGCGCCGTTGGGTCAAACGCCGTCCAGGACTTTACCCCCTCACCGAGCTTTACCTCTTCAATGCCGCCAGGGCCCAGTTGGTGGAGCAGGTCATCCGCCCGGCCCTGCAGGATGGCGTCACGGTGCTGGCAGACCGGTACGTTGCATCAACCGTGGCCTACCAGAGCCATGGCCGGGGTTTGGACTTGACGTTGGTAAATCAGGCCAACCAGGGAGCTACCGGCGGGTTGGCGCCGGACCTGACGGTATTCTTAGATGTTTCTCCCGAGGTTGGCAGAGGCAGAAAAGGGGGCCGGGCACGGGATAATTTCGACGCGGCGCCGGTGGAGTTCTACCGAAAGGTGAGGCAGGGGTATCTTGAGCAGGTGGAACAGGCCAAAGAGAGGGGGCCGGATTGGCTGGTCTTGGACGGTTCCCTGCCCAGGGCTCAACTGGCCGAAGAAATATGGGCAAAAGTACAGCCCCTCCTGTGAAGGAGGGGCTGTTTGTTACCGCTTCTTGGTTCCCCGAAGGGATTTAGTCTGCGGGAGCGGGCTGAAGGGTCTCGATCTTCGCCGCGATCACCTTCTTCATCTCCCGGACCCTAGCCAGGTCAGGATAGATGTTGCCTTCGCCCTTCTTGTCGAAGATCCTCTCGCCATCCAGGAACACTTCCATGATTCCCTGGCCGCGGGGGGAAATGGTTATCGCTGCGTCTGGGCCATAAGCCCGGAAGAACTCAGTCGCCATCCACGTGGCGGTAGCAAGATGCTGTCAAGGTACGCAGTAGGTGATCTCCAACTGTACTTTTCCTTCCATGTGAACGCCTCCTAGACCCCTGATATTCAGGTTGTTTCCCAGTTTAGCTTAAAAACACCAGAAGTCAACCAGCCCACGCCTGCTGAGGTACCTGAAACGGCGGCTTTAACCGAACGCTGGCGGTGGCCGCAGACCATGTGGTGACCAGCTCAAAAGTGGGTTCGACAAGCCTGTCCTGACCCGCCTTCGGCGGACGAAGGATGCTCCATCTTGGATAGACGGATAGAGATCTATTCTTAGTCGAGGCTGAAAACCCGAACTACCGGTATAATTTGCGGGGACCGGTGGTCTTCAGGTAACCCTGATAATTCCGGCGCATCTCTTCCACCGAGTCGCCACCGAACTTCTCGGCGAAGGCATTGGCCAGCACCAGGGCCATCATCGACTCCCCGATCACTCCCGCCGGAGGTACCTGACAAACGTCGGAGCGCTCGAAGTGGGCTTGCACGCGCTCACCCGTGTCCAGGTCCACCGATGGAAGGGGATTGACCATGGTGGCGATGGGTTTTATGCCGAACCGGGCCACCAGGGGCATGCCGTTGGTCATACCGCCCTCGGTACCGCCCAGCCGGTTGGTTTTCCGTTGCCAGGGATGGTCCAGATCGGTCACCGGCTCGATCACATCGTGTACCTGGGAGCCGCGCCATTCGACGACCTCCGAGCCGGGGCCCACGGATACGAATTTAACCGCATTGATCGACATGAGGGCCTGGGCCACCAGGCCGTCGATCTTACGGTCCCAGTGGACGTGGGAGCCCAACCCGATGGGCACGTTTTCGGCGATGACCTCCACGGTGCCTCCCACGGTGTCGCCGGCTTCCTTGGCGGAGTCTATCTCCGTCATCATGCGGGCCGCGGCCTCGGGGTCGGCGCAGCGCACGGGGGACTCTTCCACGGCCTGCCAGTCGATGGACTCCGGGATTTCGGCCGACACGCCTCCGATCGAGATGACGTGGCTGTGCATCGTTATGCCAAACTCTTCCAACAGCCGGATGGCCACGGCGCCGGCGGCCACCCGGGCGGCGGTCTCCCGGGCGCTGGCCCTCTCCAAGACGTTGCGTACGTCGTCAAACCCGTACTTGATGGCGCCAGGGAGGTCGGCGTGGCCGGGACGGATGCGGGTGACCCGCTGTGAACGGGCATCTTCGGGATCGTAATCCGGCTTGTTCTCCACTTCGGTGATGGACATGGACTGCTGCCAGTTGACCCAGTCCTTGTTCTCCATGGTCATGCCTATGGGGCTGCCCAGGGTCCGGCCGTGTCTGACACCGGAAATTATGGTGGCGTGGTCCTGCTCTATGAGCATTCGCCCGCCACGGCCATAGCCCTTTTGGCGGCGGCCCAGTTGGACTTCGATATAGTCTTCGTCCAAAGTGAGGCCCGCCGGGATGCCCTCGACGATGATAACCAAACCGGGGCCATGGGATTCGCCCGCGGTGAAAAACCGGATCATCTAGATTTCCTCAATGCAGTACTGGCTGTTGTGTTCGTTGAGATTGCGGGTCAACTGGTCCCTGTGCAAGTCAATCAGTGTCACCCTTCGCCCTTCTGCGCAAGGGCGGGTTCAGCATGACATATTCTTTTGAGCGTATGACCGGATTTTCATAAAAACATGCACGCGGGGTTGACTTGTCTATCGGTCAATGGATCAACTGCGGGACTCCATTGCCCGCAGCGCGGCTTCCAGCATCACTGAAACCGGGGCCGGTTGACCGGTCCACATCTCGAATGATGCCGCCCCTTGGTAGACCAGCATATGGATCCCGCCCAGGGTCTGGGCGCCGGCTAGACGGGCCTCCCGCAACAGGGGAGTCTCCCTGGGATTATACACCAGGTCGTTTATCAGAACCGTTGAGGGAATCTGGGTGCTATCGAGGGGAGAGCCGCCTTCGGCTGGGCCGTGGGCCATGCCCATGGTGGTGCAATTCACGATCAGGTCCGCTGATTGGACGGCGGTGTCAAGTTCGTGGCCGGTCAGGGGAATCGCGGCGGATTCTATTCCGTTGTCCGCGGCCAGTTGGGCCAATAGGTGGGCCCGAGACACGGTCCGGTTGGCGATGATCAGGCCGGCGGCGGACTCCCGGCTCAGGGCCAGGACCACCCCCCTGGCGGCCCCTCCGGCCCCCAGAACCAAAATGCGGCGTCCCTGGGCCGTGAAGCCGGTTTCCTCCCGCAATGCCCTCAAAAAGCCCGTGCCGTCGGTATTGTGGCCGGTAAGCCTAGGCTGGCCATTTACCTGGCGGTTGACTATGGTGTTGACCGCGCCGGCGGCGGTGGCCCAATCGTCGACTTCGTCCAGGAAAGGCATCACCGCCTCTTTGTGGGGCAAGGTGACGTTGATGCCCAGGGTCCCCGGCTCCCGGAGGCCACCGACAAATCCGCCGACGTCAACGGGCGCCACTTCCCACGCCTGATAGGTGGCGTCGATGCCCAGATGGTCCAGCGCCGCCTGCTGAAACACGGGCGAGATGGAATGACCGATGGGATGACCGATGATGCCAAGGCGGGAGGTCATGGATATTTGGTCACGTTCTTGCTTTCACCTGTCCGTGGGGTCAGGGCCGAGTATACTAGCCGCCGGGTTGGCCAACAAGGCGTGAGGCAGTCGACGCGGGTTGACATTCCAGTCACTGGAAGGTTTATTCTATGCAGAGATCAGTAATGGATAAAACACTGACCATAGGACAGTTGGCCAAGGTGACCGGTGTACCTGCCAAGACCATCCGGCATTACGAGGCGGTGGGTACCCTTCCCCATCCTCAACGCAGCTCCGCCGGTTACCGCCTCTACAGTGACGCCGACGTGCGCCGTCTGGAGATAATTCGCCGGGCCAGGGCGTTGGATATGTCTTTGCCCGAGGCGGCGGAGTTGGTGCGGTGGGCCGCCAGCAAGAGCTGCGACGATTTTCAGGATGGTTTCCGCGAGGTGGTTCGTGGGAAGCTGGAGGATGTGGACCGGCGTATCGCCGATCTCACGCGGGTGAAGCAGGAGTTGCAGGACTTGGAGATCCATCGGGTGGGCG
>JADFPM010000264.1 GCA_022562335.1 Chloroflexota bacterium | reverse complement strand
TCATTGCCTCCTTCTTGATATTTCAAACCGCCGGACCGATTCGGGGAATGTTCCGGTTCGGAACTGATTCGGGTCTGGCTGGCCGGACACCCAAGTGGCTGTTGGGCTTGGGATCCGTGATGGCCGTTTTCTTAGCGGTGGCGGGTTATTGGACCGCGGCTATGCTGGCGGGATTTTTGACGGTGACGGCCTTAGCGTTTTGGATGTCGATCACCTCGGCACGGGAGGAACGGAGATTTGAATCGGTCGCCCTGGTGCTGTTGGCAATGGCGCTGGCCATCAGTATGGGAGTGGATTTCGTCCGTATCGAAGGGGACATTGGGCGCATGAACACCCTGTTCAAATACTATTTAGAGATATGGGTCTTGTTTAGCGTCGTATCGGCTTACATGGTCTGGCGTCTGTTGGCGGAAAAGTCGCTGGCTCAAGCCTCTGCTCCTACGGGAGAGACTTCGGGAAGGACTTCGGTTAGGACGTTGGATTCGGGGCGTTGGATCTGGCCCAAAACTGCGTGGAAGGCGGCCCTGGTGTTGCTGATGATTTGCAGTCTCATTTACACGGTCATGGGGACCAAAGCCCGGTTGGCCGACCGGTTCAGTGAGACTTCTCTGACGTTGGATGGCACGGCATATATGGAGAATGCATTGCATGTCGAACAAGACCAGACATTTGAATTGGCTCCCGATCTACAGGCTATGCGGTGGCTCCAGGACAATGTCGCAGGGTCGCCGGTGATTCTGGAAGCCCATAATGAGCAATATCGCTGGAGCGGCCGCATGGCCGCGTATACCGGACTGCCCACGGTTTTAGGCTGGCCCTGGCATCAAACGCAGCAACGCTTAGGCTATAAGGAGCAGATACCCCGGCGAGCCGCCGATGTGGCCGAGGTATATAACACCACGGTGATAGCTAGGGCAGAAGAGATTTTGCGCCGTTATGACGTTGCCTATGTAGTCGTTGGTGAACTGGAACGGATTTATTACCGCGAGGCGGGCCTGCGCAAATTCTCTGAGATGGCCGAACTGGGACTGTTGCGGCAGGTCTATTCCAACCTCGGGGTGGTGATCTACCGCACTGCCTGGGAGTGAACCGGTCCAGCGGCCTGGTGAGAGGCCCCCCGGCCTCCCCGAACCAATCAACGGGAAGGCTTGGGTGTTGCTGACTCTTCCCCCTTTTCAGTGATGGTCATTTTCATTTAATATTCAATTTAATTCGGAAATTAGCTAAAGTTGTGCCGCGGCCGGGAAGATACGGTCCCGCCCCAGCTGGTGGGTTTGGTTCAGTCTAGGCCCGGCTGATTATTTGGTGGAAATCCTAAAATTGTTTCAAAAAGACCGCTAAAACCATTGACACAACGTTAACATAACTGTTACTTTCTTAGTGATCGATAAACATAATCTTAAATTTGAAATAGGGGATAAGCATCGAAATAATCGCCGCCATTCGAGACCTATCGATCATTGTTCTGGCTGGTGTCGCGGTGATTGTGCTTCTTATGGGGAGCCTCTCGATACACCGGCTTTCCCGGTCGGTTCATCGGACCGCTGAAAATGTAGAGGCTATATCCCAAATCCTTCTTGAAAGCGTAGCTAGGCCATTGAGGAATATTCCCACGATATTGGAAACAGGGAGGAGCGTGTTGGGGTGGGTTCAAGAGTACTTATCTAAAGAACGGAGGAATGAACAAAATGACGACTCGTAATCAGATTGTCACTGGTATTATCGCTGGCGCGTTGGTCGGCACGGCATTGGGCCTGTTGGTTGCGCCCAAGACCGGTAGGGAAACTCGGCAGCTCGTGGCCACGAGGGGCGTTGCCATCAAGTCCAAGGCCGGTGATTATTTCACCATCATCCGCAATAGGATGAAGAAGGGCGATGAGGTGGAGAGCCTTAACGGAGCATCTCACCAACAGGAAGTAAGCCTATAGCGCGGACATGAAAAAGTCTGGTGGATCGGTTCCCGGGGCGGCTGATGGCAGCGGTCCCGGGAAGCCAAGGAAGGTCAACCCCAACATATAAAAAGGCCTTTACCTGCTGGTCCTTCCAAAAGTGGTTCACGTGCCGAGGGAGTGTGGTTGTGTGGTGAGGAAGTGCCCTTGGCGGTGACCCCTAAGGAGGGGCCAGCTTTTATTTGCCCGGTATTTTGTCCCGCCATTAACCCCTGTTGATTGCTGCTTGCCGGGGTCTACACTCCATCCGGCCTCCAGATCGGATATGAGCCAAAGACCCTTAACATCCTGCATTGGGCAGACAGGCTGTCCAGCACCTCAGATACATTCGCGTCCTGCCGGTGGCCGGCACAATCCACGAGAAAGATATATTCGCCCAGGTTTTCTTTGGTGGGCCGGGATTCTATTTTCATCAGATTTATGTCCCTGCGGGCGAATTCCCCCAACGCCTGGTATAGCAAGCCCGAGGAGTCGTTTTCCTGGAAAGAGAAACACACCGAGGTCTTGTCCCTGCCCGTCGGTTCGTGATCTTGGGCGGCCAGCACCACAAACCGCGTGACGTTGTTCGCGTTGTCTTGGATGCCACGGCCGATTATCTCCACGTCCGGGTTCAGCTCTCCAGCCCTCCGTGGAGAGATGGACGCCGCCGGCACGCTGCTCAGCTTCATGTCCGAAACGGCTGCCACGGTGCTCAACGACGCCATTTGCTGCGCGCCGGGGAAACAACGTTCCAGGTATTCTTTGCATTGGGCCAGAGCCTGAGGATGGGAATAGATCACTCGGACGTCGGCGGGTTTTACGCCGGGCAAGGCGAACATATAATGCTCGATCGGCACCACCACTTCGTTGCACACCGAGAGGTCCGGCTGGCTGATCAAGAGGTCAAGGGTGAAATTCACCGACCCTTCCAGACTGTTTTCGATAGGGACGACGCCCTCCTCGGTGATACCAGAGGATACGGCAGAGCCCACGGCGGGGATCGAAGGGAAAGGTTGCAACTCCGCATGGGGGTCGTACAACAAGGCTGCTTCTTCGGTGTAGGTGCCGGTGGGACCTAAAAAAGCGATTCGTCCGGCCATGGCTAAATCCCGGTCAAGATGTCGTAAAGGGTTTGCTCTCCTCCGCTGGGGGTGACCGCGATTATCTCATCCTCGGCATCCAGCACCAGATCCCCCGAGGGACGCTCTACTCCGTTGGATTTCACCACCAGTGAGATGAAACTGCGGGGCGGAAGTTCGACGTCTCCCAGCCGCCGTCCCACCACACCGGCATCTTCGGGGATGGTGATGCTCACCAATTCCATGGAGGAAGAGCGCAGGTTCATCAGCCGCAACAAGGGACGGCCGGGGATTCGCTCTTCCAAGCTCTCCAATATCAGGTGAGTGGAGTTGACCACCACGTCGACACCCAAAATCTGGAAGATCGGTTCGTTCTTCGGGTCTTTGATCAAAGCCATGGTGCGGGCGGTCTGAAACACGTGTTTGGCCACTTGGCAGGCCACCAGATTGGTTTCGTCCCGGTCGGTGGCTGCAATCACCACGTCGGCCCTGCTGGCGCCCGCTTGCTTGAGAGTGATCTGGTTGGTGCCGTCGCCATGCAAAGCGACGCTGCCCAATTCCTCGGTCAATAAATCGCACCGGGCCCGGCTTTTTTCCACCACCACGACCTCATGGCCCGAGGCCAGCAGGGCCTTGGTTAGATGGTAGCCAACTTCGCTGCATCCGATTACCAGGATATACATCGAGCTCTCGCGGAAACGAGGATTTAACTTTGCAGGGTCCGGGTTATGTCTTGAAGCAGATCGAGGGTGGGATTGACGATTTCCAGGTCCATTTCCGAATATAACCGTTGCAGCTCGGGATCTTCCAGCCGGCAGACCACCTTTTGCACGTTGAAGATGTGCTTGGCGATTTGGGAGGTGAGGATGTTCTGATGTTCGTCC
>JADFPM010000263.1 GCA_022562335.1 Chloroflexota bacterium | reverse complement strand
TGCTAAGGGTTCTTTTCACCTTTCCCTCACGGTACTGGTACGCTATCGGTGACCAAGGGTATTTAGCCTTGGAGGGTGGTCCCCCCAGCTTCCCACAAGGTTTCCCGTGCCCCGTGGTACTCAGGGTAAGCTCCAGGAGTCTCATCTTTTTCGCCTACGGGGCTTTCACCCTCTACGACGGTCCTTCCCAGGTGCCTTCGGCTAGAGATGAGATTTGTAACTCCATCGGGTCTGATGAGGCGACCCAAGGTGCTCCCTACAACACCGGCACGACATAGGCCCTCATACCGTTAAGTCGTTCCGGTTTGGGCTGTTCCCCGTTCGTTCGCCACTACTAGGGGAATCTCGGTTGATTTATTTTCCTCGGGGTACTTAGATGTTTCAGTTCCCCCGCTTACCTTCCGCCGGGAGGCGGATAATCCGACTCAACACCGGATTGGGTTACCCCATTCGGGAATCCCCGACTATGCCCGTTAGACGGCTCATCGAGGCTTATCGCAGCCTTACCGCGCCCTTCATCGGCCCTTGGTCCCAAGGCATCCACCGTAAGCCCTTACTAATTTGACCCACGCTAGGAACTTCAAACTAAACTTTTGCAAACTTTCGCCTTTGTAAGCTTGCGTTTGATCTTTACTATCGCAGGATCTTCTCGCTTCTTATTCAGTTGTTAAGGTGCCACACAAGAAACAACGGCCAGGGTTGCCCCTAAGCCGTTGCTCAGGTTTCCCAGTTAGTGATCTTTACCTTACGATGTTGTGCATCCTCAGATAAATACCTTCACCTCGTGTGTCGAACTATTATAGGCGGCTCTATTTACAGCGTCAAGGGGTGGAATAGCCTTTGGGTTGCGCCCAACACACCGAATCGCACCCGCTCCCGCGTTAACTTCCACCCTTGCTGGCCTAACGCCCCTTGAACTCCGGCCGGCGCTTCTCTAGGAAGGCCTGCACCGCCTCCTTATGGTCCTCGGTGGAGCGCGCTTGCTCCTGGGCCACGTGGGATATCTCCAGGCTTTCTTTCAGATTGGTCTCCAGGCTCTTGTGGACCAGGTACTTGATCATCGACAGCGACTGGGTGGGTCCCTGGGCTAGCCGGGTGGCCAGCTCCATGGCGCTTTCCATCAGCTCGCCGTCGGGCACCACCTTGCTGACGATGCCCATGCGGTAGGCTTCCGTCCCATCGACGCGGTCGCCGGTGTATTGCAGCAAAAAGGTGTTGCTCAGGCCGATGAGCCGGGGCAATTGCCAACAGCTTCCGTCCCCCGGTATCAGTCCCATGCGCACGAATGCCTCGGAGAACTGGGCCCCCTCGCCGGCGATGCGAATGTCACAGGCCAGGGCGGTGCCCATGCCCACGCCATAGGCGTGGCCGTTGACCGCGGCTATGGACGGTTTTTGCAGCTCATGGATGCGCAAGGGGATGACCGCCGCTCCGCCTTCGCCGTCCCGCCGCCGGGCATACCTGCTTTCCATCCTTCCCCAGGGCAGCGGCTCGGAAGCGGGGCCCGACGCGTCCTTCTCCTCCCGGTCCTGGATCCGCTGGTTGAACCCCCGGACGTTGGCGCCGGAGCAGAACGACGGGTCGGTGCCGGTCAGCAAAAGCACCCGCTGTTCGGGGTCTCCATCGAAAATGTCCAGGACCTCACGCATCTCGGATGCCATCTCGGCGCCCATGGCGTTGCGGGTGGGCGGATCGTGCATGGTCAGTATCAACACCCCGTCCCGGATCTCCGTCTTTATGAATTGATAATCCATGACATATCTCCTGCTCTTAGATCCTATTCTGACCCGGGACCGGCTGGTGACACCCCGGCCCAACACCCGCTATAATCGAACCTCTACAATCGATAGAAAAGAAACCGGAAAAGAAGCCGGAAAAGAGCCGCTTCCCAGCTACGTGGTCCGCGTTTAGGAAGGTTCCGATGCGCGGGCCTCAAGCCAGCACAAGTTAGCACAAGTGGGAAACAGGCACAACACGGGAGGCCGACGCCATGCAACAGGGCAGCATCACCAACCTACACATCGCCAGGGTCAAGGGGACCCCCTCAGACCCGGTCCAAGAAGCCACGGCCCTTTCGGGGAAGGGACTGGAGGGGGACCGCAGCTGCAGCGCCGACAACGTCCGGCAGGTCTTGTTCATGGACAAGGAGACTCTGGACCGGCTTGAACTGGAACCGGGCCAGATAAAAGAGAATATCACCACCCAAGGCATAGACCTGACCCAAGCCAAAGCGGGCCAGGTGTTTTTCGTCGGAGACGACGTCACCATGGAAGTGGTGGGCGAATGCGAGCCCTGCGGCAAGATGGACGCCATCCGCCCCGGCCTGCGCGAGGGACTGAACGGCCACCGGGGAATGCTGGCCATGGTCATCAACGGCGGCGCGATCAAGATCGGCGACACGGTGCGTATCGAACCGTAAACCCGCCTTTCCCCAGAGGATTGAAACAAAACGGCCCCGGAAGACTTCCGGGGCCGTTTTGTTTGCTTTTGCCAAGCCATTGTCACGGGGTGCCGCCGCTCAGGCCCAACAGCCGGTCCTGGGCACTGGCGCCTGCCATCACGCTCACCTCAGGTCCGAAGAAGCCGCCCTCCCGGCCTTGAGCAATTCCCGGAGTGAGGACCTGAATACCAATCTCCGCCAAAGCGTCGTCGATGGCCGAGTGTTGCCCGGTGGCATTGGCCAAGTCCCACTTGTGGATGATCATGTCCGTGATGGGGATCATGATGAAATTGCCGGCCGGCATCGCACCCAAGGGTGTCTCTACGATCTCTTCCAGATTCACGGCCTTCAGCGTGGCCAGGGTCGTGTCTGTGATCAACTTGAAAGCCGCGCCGGCTCCCTCCGACGGCAGGTCATGGTCCACGTTTCCCATGGCCGAAGGGTCGACGGTGCCCTTGGACAGCACGGTGTTGGCAAAGTTTTGAACCGCCAGGCTGTGGTTGATCAGCGATTGAACGGACCATTCGGTGCAGGGCGTGGTGGAACCAAGCTGTGCCGCTGTGACTCCGGCCATGATGGGGGCTAAAACCTGGACCGCTAGTTCGTACACTTCGATGGGACTGGGCCCTTGTTGCGACATAACCATGCTCCTCACGCCGCCCAGTGACAGCAACTTATATTTTCCATCGTGGCTGGCGCTGATCCCGGCCCTGCCTGGGTTGGGCGGCCCAATTTAAGCGAGGCCGCCCAACCGGTCAAGCAAGCAACGTCCGGCTAACGATTCCCGCCCACCAACGTGCTCTTGATGGCGCCGGAAAGGTCTACCACCTGGGTGATGTCCGACCACGTCTCCACGGCCTGGGCAACCCCTTCCTCGGACAGGATCATGCCGGCGTTGACCTCGAATTTACTTCTGATGCTGTCAAAGCCCCAGGGGTTCCCCTGGCTGCCCAGGATCTGTCCACGGGGGGTGGTGTGCTCGAAGACGCGGCCGTCTTTCAGGGTGATCTTGATGGGCAGGCCCTTGCTGTGATCGGTCAAACCTTCCTCGGTCTTGGCCATCACCCTGGTGCGGACCTTGCCCATGGTTTCCTGAATGGTGGCATCGGCGATCTTTTCATCTTTGAAGGTGCCGATGGCCACCTCGCCGTCCACCAGGGCAGCGGCGACGTTGTACTTGGCGCTGAACTTGCCCTTCAGGGCGTCGTCGGGCTCCTGGTAAAGCATCACCACCGATAGATAAGACTGGTCGACCTCGGCGCTTTCCACGTCTTCATAGGTGAAATCGTTGTCCCGCATCAGGCCGAACAGGCTGTCCAGCATGGCGTGGTTGCCGCCGCAGCACGGATACTTCTTGATCATCAGCGCGTCCTGAACGCGAAATGGCTTGCCCAGGTTATCGGCCATGGCGTCCAGATCGTAGATGCCCTCGCCCAATACCGTGTTGGTGAATCCAAAAGGATGCTCGATTATCTGGTCTCCCG
>JADFPM010000022.1 GCA_022562335.1 Chloroflexota bacterium | reverse complement strand
AGAAGATGAGACTGAAGACACGGAGCCCCGAGACACGGAGCCCCGAGACACGGAGCCCCAAGAAAGTGAAGGATCTTTGCCGGTGGACCCTCCTGAATCAGCCGGCCAGGCCGTCCCGGACTAACCCCAGCCCAGGCCCCTAAAAACCCCATGGAAACTCCTCTAGAAACGTTGGCCGGCCCCTCGGACCTTATTCCGCGCTTGATCCGGTTTTTCTCCGCTGGGCAAACTCCCGCGTACTTGGTGGGCGGATACCTGCGGGACCGCCTGATGTCCCGCACCGGTGCGCGGGCTGGGGATGGAGACGTGGACCTGGCGGTGGCAGGCGATTCGGAATCCATCGCCCGGCAGCTTGCGGCTGCCCTGGACGCCTCCTTCGTTCCCGTAAATCCAACTCGCGGCGTATTTCGCGTAATCTCCGCGGAACCGGCCGCGACGGGCGAACCGGCGTGGTCCATCGACTTGAAGGGCTTCTCCGGAGACATCCAAGAGGACCTGGCCCGCCGGGATTTTACCGTCGACGCCATGGCTTTGAGCCTGGATGGCCAATCGATCGATGATTGGGCGGGGGACAACTGGGCCGGACTGGTCATCGACCCATTCAACGGCCGTCAAGATCTGGCGGAAAAGCGCATCCGAGCGGTGTCGCCCAACGTATTTCAAGAAGACCCGGGCCGGCTGCTGCGGTCGGTTAGGCTGGTCGCCCAGTTGGGTTTTCGCCTAGACCCGGAAACGGCAACGCTGATCCGCAAAGACGCCTACCTGTTGGAACAAGCGCCCGGGGAACGGTTGCGAGACGAATTTTTGACCATTTTGTCTCTTGATGGGGCCAGGGGCCACCTGGAGGTTTTGGACCGGCTGGACCTGTTGTGCCGGCTGATACCTGAGTTGGCGCTGACCAAGGGCGTGGAACAGCCACGGGTGCATTACTGGGACGTGTGGGGACATACCATGCATTGCGTAGAAGAGGCCGAGTTGGTGACCAAGGGCCACCGCAATTCGCCGGTCTATATGTTTGTACCGTGGACGCCCGAGTCCGACCTGCATTTTTCCCAAATAGCGGGTGACGGCCATACCCGCGGTACCCTGCTCAAGCTGGCTGCGCTGTTTCACGACATAGCCAAGCCGCAGACAAAATCAGTCGAAGCAGATGGCCGCACCCGGTTTTTTGGGCATTCAGAACTGGGGGCGTCGGTGGTCGAATACCGGCTGAACCAGTTGCGGATGAGCTCCCGGTCGGTTGCATTGATCGCAAAGATGGTGGAGCATCACCTGCGGCCCAACAATATGAGCGAGGGAGTTGAACTGCCCACGCCCAGGGCGGTACACCGGTATTTTCGGGACCTGGGAGACGCCGCCGTGGACACGGTTTACCTTGCTTTAGCCGACTATTTGGCTACAAATGGCCCGGTCATGTCGCTGGAACATTGGTCCAGCCATGCTAGAATGATGGGGCACATCCTAGAGTCAGGCGCCAAACAGCCGGTCCCCACGGGACAAGACCGGCTGATCAACGGGCATGATTTGATTGAACATCTCGGCGTGGAACCGGGCCCTCTGGTCGGCGAATTACTGGAAAAGATCATAGAGGCACAGTCCACGGGGGAAATCCACACACGGGAAGAGGCGCTGGCTTTGGCCCAAGAGAACCTGCCAACCCGGCGCCGGCGGGAGTAGCCAATGCGGGCCCGGAGCGTCCGTTTAACCATTTTGATCCTGGTGATCCTGGGGCTTGCCCTGGCCACTCTGGGTTTCCAAAACGTATATGTCAAAATCCCCGGTTTCCCCGCTTTGGAACGGGGCGGTTCGGGTCCCATGGGGTTAAAGCTAGGCCTGGACCTGCGGGGCGGCGGACACCTGGTGTATCAGGCTGATACCGGTACCCGGGTGGACGTGACATTCCCCATTCCAGACCCGTCTCGTCCATCGGTCATCATTGAGACGGCGGTGGTCGAGCCGGTGGACCACGAGCATGAAGAGACCACCGTTGCCCCCCACGACCACCCGGATACTGATACCGGCACCAGCGCCGACGCCACCGGCGTAGCAGACTCCGCCGATTCCTCTGAGCAGCCTGCCGATGCGGAAACGCAGACAGATGTCCCTGGCCAGGAAGCCGGGGCCGATGTCTCGAGTCAGGAAACCCAAGAGCCTCGGGTGATCCTGGAAAGCGAAATGGAAGAGTTCGTCGGCGATCTCCTCGATATCGAATTCACGGTGGAGGCGCGCGGGCTCAATTCCTTCCGGATCAAGACCGAGTTGCTGGACGAAACCGGCATCCAGAGCCTGCGGGAGGGTTTGGAAGAGCGGTTCGGCCCGTCCGATTCCTTCCAGGTGGACGAGATCGGCGAGCCGTCTCCCGATCAAATGAAAGGCGTCCTGTCGATCATCAGCCGCAGGGTCAACCGGTTTGGCACCGAGGAGCCGATAATCCAGCTCCTGGGTAAAAACAGGATCGTGGTCCAGTTGCCCGGAGCCAGCGGCTCCATCACCCAAGTGCGATTTGTTGAGCCCTTTGGGGAGGGTCAGGGGCCTCAAGACGTAAGACAAATGCTGGCGGCGTTGGAACTGGAGAACTATACCGTTACCCAAGAAGACGACCGTTCCTTTAAGATCAAGTCCGATACCTTGAGCGCAGACCTGCGGGAGCAAATCCGTGCCGGACTGGAATCACGGTTGGGCGTCATCGACCAGTTCTCCGTATCCAGCGGGATTGACGACGCCAAAAATCTCATCGGCCAAACCGCCCGGTTGGAATTCAAGGAGCGCACCTGCACCGACATAACCTGCTTGACCTTTACCGATGCCGACATCGGCCTCTCCGGCGATGACCTGGTCCGGGCCGACGTGTCCACCGACGCATCGGGCATCGGCTGGGCCATCAACATCCAATTCGACGGCCGGGGCTCCGAAGTGTTCTCCAATCTCACCGAACGCCTGTTCCGGCGCCAGGATACCGGGCGCATTGCCGTGTTTCTTGATGGTGAAGAGGTATTGGCCCCGGTGGCCCGGGCGTGGATCC
The DNA here is from genome assembly GCA_022562335.1 of Chloroflexota bacterium. Taxonomy (GTDB): domain Bacteria; phylum Chloroflexota; class Dehalococcoidia; order Lucifugimonadales; family UBA3495; genus Io17-Chloro-G2. The sequence goes on along the minus strand of JADFPM010000022.1, from coordinate 14,849 downwards.
GGGACGGCCGCAGCCAGATCACCGGGAACTTCTCCCGGGAAGAAGCTCGAACCCTGGCCATTCAGCTGGAATCGGGACGCCTGCCCGTGCCGCTTAAGCTGATCCAAGAAAGCGATGTTGACGCCCTGCTGGGTTCCGAGTCGCTGCGTAACAGCCTGCGGGCGGGGATGGTGGGATTGGCGCTGGTGATGGTGTTCATGTTGGCTTACTACCGAGCGTCGGGCGTGGTCGCATCGGTGGCCCTGGTGTTTTACGCGGTGGTGGTACTGGCCGTGTTCAAACTCATACCGGTGACGTTGACCTTGTCGCACATCGGCGGATTCATCTTGTCCATAGGTATGGCGGTGGACGCCAACATCTTGATATTTGAACGAATGAAAGAAGAGATCCGCACCGGGCGGACCCTGGCGTCTTCCATGGAAGTCGGCTTCAACCGGGCTTGGCCCGCCATTCGCGACAGCAACTTTTCCACCTTGATCACCTGCTTGGTGTTGTTGTGGTTCGGCGACAGGCTGGGAGGCGGCCTGGTCACCGGATTCGCCTTGAGCCTGTTCATCGGCGTGGTGATCAGCATGTTCACCGCGGTGGTGCTCAGCCGTAACCTGCTCCAGCTCATGGCCTGGATCGGACTGGCCCACCGGATTCAGCTATTCACTCCGGAGAAGGTCCAACGCACCGTCCCGGTGTTGGGAGGAAGAGGCTAGCCGTGTTGAATATCGTGGGAAAACGAGGCTGGTATTTCCTATTCTCCGCGATTATCCTTCTGCCGGGCATCATATCCATGGCCCTTCCGCCCGGTTGGACTTCGGGGAATTCCGGTCTTAACCCGGGGATCGACTTTACCAGCGGGTCGGTGTTGCAGATCAGCTTCGACGACCCGGTGGACGAAAGGCAGATCAAAGAACGCTTTGATGCCTTGGGCCACCCCGAAGCGCTGATCCAAAAGATCGGCGCCAGGTCTGCCTTCATCAGGACCAACCGGCTGAAAGAAGCGGTGGGCGACGGATTGTCGGAAAGGGAGATCATCGAAAGGGACCTGGAGCGGACATTGGGGTTGCAACGGGCAAAGGTGGACTTTGAATCGGTGTCGCCCATCATCGCGGGGGAGACGGTGCGCAACGCCTTCTTCGCGGTACTGGCGGCATCCGTATTCATCACCGGCTACATCTGGTACGCCTTCCGGCGGGTGCCCAAACCATGGCGGTACGGAGTCAGCGCCATCCTGGCCCTGGTCCACGACGTGGTGTTTGTCCTGGGCGTATTTTCCATCTTGGGTAAAACGATCAACATGGAGGTCAACTCCATGTTCATCGTGGCCATCTTGATCGTGGCTGGTTACAGCGTTAACGACACCATAGTCGTGTTTGACCGCATCCGTGAGAACGTGGTGCGGCATCCGGACCGGGGGCTGGACGCCATGGTCAACCTCAGCGTGATTGAAACCATCGGCCGCTCGTTGAACACCAGCTTCACCACCCTGTTCATGCTGCTGGCCATGCTGCTTCTGGGCGGCCCCAGCATTCGTGAATTATTGCTGGCGGTGGCCCTGGGAACCATCGTGGGCACCTACAGCTCGATCTTCATCGCCAGCCAGTTCCTGGTGATCTGGGACCGGGGCGAGATCGGCTGGTTGCTGCGCCGGGGCCGGCGGTCCACCGCCGCCGCGGCTTCTGGCCTCCTTACACTCCTAGGCCGTTAACCCACAACAGTCCTGCCCATCGGCCGGCAATAGCACAGCAACATATGTGATAGTATGTATCCCTGCATGCCGGGTTGGCCGCCCCTTGGTCCATTTGCCCAGTGGATACCCGGTGATTTCGACGCTTTTGCAATGGCAATGGCCCAATGGAATCATCTTTTCGGTTTCAGATCGGTAAGGAGAAAGGGATGAGGTTCATTTCCAAAGTCGCCGGATTGGCGATGTTCTTGCTTCTGCTTACAGCCGCCTGTGGCGGCGGGTCGTCACCTGGAACAGGCGGTGCCTCTCAATCCTCCGGTGGCCCCCAGTCTACTGCGGCCGAAATCCCGAGTGTGGCACAAACGTCGCCCGAAAACGCGAAAGCATTTGGCGCGGCCACCGCCCGCGTCTTCGTATGTAACGGCTGCCATACCGCCGACGGTATCGCGGCTGCCGGTCCCACTTGGAAGGGCCTTTACGGCAAAGAGGAGACCCTGGATGACGGGACCACGGTGACGGTGGATGAGGCCTATCTGAGGGAGTCCATCTTGGATCCCAATGCCAAAGTAGTGGAAGGTTTTCTTCCCGACATCATGCCCACCGACTTTGCCGAGAGGTTGTCGGACGCGCAATTGGATTTGCTCATCGAATATATCAAGGTCCTCCAGTAGGGGAAATCCTCTAGGTGACAGCGGTTGCACCCCGGGAAGATGCCGGCCTTTTGAGCTAACCTCCATTGGCCTGGGGCGTGAACACCAGGCGGCCCAGAGGTTGGCGGCTGGCCAGCAGGGCGAAGGCGGTTCCGGCCTCTTCTAATCGGAACGTGCGGCTAACCACGGGCTTCATCTCTCCTCGGGACACCATCGCGGCGGCTTGACTGACCGATGCCCGCGACACGCCCGATGCTCCCAGCACCCGGGCGTCCCGGAAGATTATCTCCGCCAGGTTGAGCTCCACAGGGCGCCCCGCAACCTCTCCCAACAAGACCAGCCTGCCGAACTGGGCCAGGCTGCGCCATGCAGATTGGAACAGCGGAGAGCCCACGGTATCTAAAACCACCGCCGCGCCTTCATCTTCCGTCAGGGCCAACACCATCTCGCTGAAGTCCAATTCGGCGGTGTGGAGGATCTCCTCGCCTCCCAGCGGCGCCAGGGATCCAAGTTTTTCCGGTGACGAGGTAACCGCCAGGACCCTGGCCCCCAGGGAAGCGGCCGCTTGTACGGCGTGAACCCCCAGGCCCCCGCCGGCGCCGGTGACCACCACCGTTTCACCCGGCTTGATTTGAGCAACGTCTTGGGCCGCCTGCAGGGCCACGCCCATGGGGCAGGCAAAAAGGGCCGCGGATATCAGATCCGCGCCATCGTTCAGTTGATCGTCCACCCGGACCAGGCTGAACTCGGAGATGGCCACATATTCCGCGAATCCTCCGTCGCGGCCATGGCCGATGCCAACGCCGGAACGGCAACGGTGCTCCTGCCCGCCCAGGCACCGGCCGCACTTTCCACAGGCGTTGGTCAGGATGCTAACCACCCTGTCGCCGGGCTTCAGGCCGGTCACCCGGCCGCCGGCCTGCTCCACCACCCCGGCGATCTCGTGACCCAGGATCACTCCCGGCGCTACGCCGCGGCGCAAAGTGCCCGACATCACCAGCAGGTCATGATGGCAGAAGCCGCACGCCTCCACCCGCACCAGGACCTCTTCCGGGCCGGGCTCTGGGATCGGGACATCTTTCACCGACAGCGCCGGTGGATGTCCGGGTTGGTCTACGGTCAAAGCGCGCATGACCCGCCAATCATATACCCGCTCGGTGGTGCCTCCAACGGCTGGTGCCGTATAATGGCGGGGAATCCCGGATGTGGTCCTGTGCGGGCTGTTCGCGGGCGCGATACCCACCGTGACCAGCCTCTCAATCCCCGGTCAAAACGGAGTGGAAGATGCGAATTGGCGCCCATATGTCCTCGGCCGGCGGCATTTCCAAAGCGGTGGCCCGGGGCGCTGAAATAGGCTGCGAGACCATCCAGATCTTTGGATCGTCGCCCCAGGGTTGGGCATTCAAGCCGATACCGGGGGAAGAGATCGAGGCCTTTCGGCAGGCTACGGCCGAAGCGAATATCGGGCCTATCTTTCTACACGCCATATACCTGATCAACCTGGGAACGCCCAATGCGGCCAACCTGGAAAAGGGCATCGGATCTCTGGTCAACTACATGAGGTTGGCGGAGAGCATCGGCGCCGCCGGCGTGATCTTCCACCCCGGAAGCCACGGCGGAAAGGGATATGAGGCGGTGCTTCCCCAGACCGTTGAAGCCATCAAAAGGGTCCTGGACGATTCTCCAGAAGGTCCCATCCTCACCCTGGAGAATATGGCCGGCATGGGCCAACACATCGGCGCCAGATTCGACGAGTTGGGCGGGATCCTGAGCGCCGTGGACAGTCCCAGGGTTGGGATCTGCTTGGATACACAACACAGTTTTGCCGCGGGATACGACCTGACATCTAAAGAAGGCATCGATGCCATGATCGCCGAGTTCGATGAGACCATAGGGTTGGACCATCTGGTGGCGGTCCATGCCAACGACTCAAAACGCCCCTGTGGCGCGGGAGTCGACCGCCATGACAACATCGGGGAAGGGTTCATCGGCGAAGAAGGGTTTGCCGCCATCATGGGCAACCCGGCGTTCAAGGAAGTCCCATTTTTCCTGGAAGTACCGGGGTTTGAAGGCAATGGTCCCGACGAGAAAAACGTCCAGATACTCAAGGACATACGCCAAAGACTGGGGATCAGCACTTGATTCGCATGTCCCGGCGCGAATTCGTGAGATTGTTGCGCCGGGCGTATAGTCAGGTGCCGCCGGAATTCCGCGATGCTCTGGACAACCTGGATGTGGCGGTGGAGGAGTGGCCCGATTCCGAAGTCATGGAGTCCGTTGGTGGCGGGGAGGCCTTGTTTGGGCTGTACCACGGCGTGCCCCTGCCGGAACGGGAAGGCGGTCCCGGTGCGGCGGGCCTACCCGACCGGATCACCATATACCGGCAGCCGATATTGCGCAGTTGTAAAACCAGGGCCCAGGCGGAACGTGAGATACGCATCACGCTGTGGCACGAGTTGGGTCACTATCTGGGTCTCGGCGAAGAGGACCTGGACCGGTTGGGCTATGGCTGACCGGCGGCATGGACTTGCTGGAACACTGACCCTATCGCCGGAGCGATCACCGGCAGAATCATTGACCCAGGCCTCTGCTAAAGGTTGGCGGCGCCGGTGATCCAAATTTGTCAAACCGCCATGGGCCGGGTGGGATGGCTATTGGGGTCTGGGCTGGGCTGTGGCCTGGCCCCGGTCGCCCCGGCGACGGTGGCCAGCTTTGCCGCCGTTGTTTTGTATTATTTCCTTCCCGTTTCGGAAGACTCCGTCATTCTTTACCTGATGGTTGGAGTGGGGTTTGTCCTGGGGGTGTGGGCAACCGGCACTTTGTCCACCGCCAGCCGTCCAGACCCTTCCCTCGCGGTGATGGACGAGGTGATAGGCATGTGGGCCACCTGCCTGTTGCTGCCCAAGTCCATCCCATGGCTGGTGGCGGCGTTCCTGTGCTTTAGGCTTCTGGACGTGGTCAAACCGTGGCCCATCAACCGATTGGAACGGCTGCCGGGCGGTCTGGGGATCATGACCGACGACTTGGCGGCCGGCCTGGTTGGGGCGCTGATCTTGAACGGGGTAAGGATAGCGGTTTTTCCTTGAAGGAAAGGGGACCAACGGGTAGGCAGTCCCAATTGCCCAGGCACGGGGCCTGTGTTATACTCCAAAATGTGGCGGCTGGCCCCCAAGCTGGATCAAATTGGGAGAGCGTAGCTGCCAGTGTTGATTGTAACAAAGCTGCAGCCACAGAGCGTGAAACAATGCAGTTTCAGGTGTGGCTCCGGCGGATGAAATATAAGAATAATCTAAAGTAGGCAGGTTTTATGGTAGAGGCGCTAGAAGTACCAGTCCCAGCCCCAGAACCGGTGGCAGTCGCGGCCGAGGCCCAGATACCGGCAGAGGCACCGGCGCCGCCGGAGGCCCAACCGGTGGTCAATCACTCCAGAGATCCCATCACGATGAAGTCTCTATTGGAGGCTGGCGTGCACTTTGGGCACCAGACCCGGCGTTGGAATCCCCAGATGAAGAGATATATCTTCACCCAACGTAACGGCATTCACATCATTGACCTCCAACAGACGTTGGGATTGATTCACGAAGCGTGCCGGGCGATGACCCAATTGGTGGCCGACGGCGGCAAGGTGCTTTTCGTGGGCACCAAACGGCAAGCCCAAGAGGTTGTGCAAGCCGAAGCTGACCGCTGTGGCATGTGGTACGTCAACCAGCGCTGGCTGGGTGGCACCCTCACCAATTTCCAGACCATACGCACCCGAATCAGCTACATGCTGGAGCTACAGCAGAAGCGGGACCAGGGTTATTTCCGTGTGCTCCCCAAAAAAGAAGCGGTGAAACTTCGGGATACGCTGAACCGGTTGGAGAAGTACTTTACCGGTTTGCGTGATATGAATGAGTTGCCCAAGGCCATGTTCGTCATAGACATTGGCAAAGAGGACATATGCATCGCCGAAGCCCGGCGCATGGGGATCGAGATATTTGCCATCGTAGACACCGATTGCGACCCCGATAAAGTGACCCATTCCATCCCGGGCAACGACGACGCTGTGCGCTCCATCCGGTTGATCACCGGCAAGCTGGCAAATGCCGCTTTGGATGGCCTGGCTCAAAGAGAGGCCATGCTGGAGGCCGAGCGTGAGGAAGCGGCCTTGGCGGAACGGGAAGCTCTGATGCTAACCGAGCAAGAGGAAGAGGCCCTGGACGGGGCTGTAGATGCGGCCCAGGCCGACGAGTCCTCCAGCGCTAGCGATTTGACCCAGACGGTGTTTAGCCCGGAAGATTTCACTGCTGACCGGGAAAATACGCAGGCCGATATCCTTTCGGATCCGCCTTTGGTGAATGGGGACTCTGACCTCTCCCTGGAAGGCAATAATTCCGAAACCGCCGGCTCTTAATCAAATCAGCCTAAGTAACCAAACAAAGCTTGCCCGGCTGCGGGCAGGAGGTACCCTTGGTGGTAACCGTCGAGCTGGTCCGGACACTGCGAGAGCAGACCGGGGCTGGCGTCATGGAATGTAAAACAGCATTGGTGGACAGTGACGGCGATCTTGAAAAGGCCGCCGTTGTTCTGCGCGAAAAAGGATTGGCCCAGGTTGCCAAACGGGCCGGCCGGGACACCACCGAGGGAATCGTCGAGGCGTACGTTCACACCGGTGGACGGGTCGGAGCCATGGTCGAGTTGGGATGTGAGACCGACTTTGTGGCCCGTACCGAAGCCTTTCGGGATTTGGCCCATGACTTGGCCATGCAGGTGGCGGCGATGGCGCCAATATACGTGGATGAAAAGGAGATGGAGGAGGGAGACACCCGGCCGGTAGCCCAGGTGAGTTTGCTGCAACAGCCATTCATTAAAAAAAGTGGCACCTCGGTTGCAGAGGTTATTCAGGAACTGGCGGCCAAGGTGGGGGAAAATGTCCGGGTCCTCAGATTCACCCGGTTATCCCTGGGAGAATAGACTCCCCTAACATCCTATGCGTCAGGCTCGTTATCACCGGGTTTTATTGAAAATCAGCGGTGAGTCTCTTAAAGGCTCCAGTAGTTCAGGTATTGACCCTTCGGCGGTCAACTACCTAGCCCAGCAGATCGGTGTGGCCCATGAGATGGGTGTGGAATTGGCGGTGGTCATCGGCGGGGGCAACATCTGGCGGGGCGAAGCCGCGGAGATGCAGGGTATGGACCGAGCCACGGCAGACTACGCCGGTATGCTGGCAACTCTGATCAACGCCCTGGCCCTGCAGGATGGCTTGGAACGCCAAGACATCACCACCAGGACCCAGTCCGCCCTTCAGGTGCAGGCGGTGGCCGAGCCGTATATCCGCCGCAGGGCGATCCGCCACCTGGAAAAGGGCAGGGTGGTGCTTTTCGCCGCCGGCACGGGCAATCCCTATATGACCACCGACACCGCTTCGGCCCTGCGCGCCTTGGAGATAAATGCCGAGGTCCTGCTGATGGCCAAAAACAATGTGGACGGCGTGTATGATTCGGATCCCAATGAAAACCCCGATGCCGTCCGGTTCTGCCATCTGGATTACATGGAAGCATTGAACCGCCGTTTGAACGTGATGGATGCAACAGCGGTGTCCCTGTGCATGGATAACAAAATGCCGATCATAGTGTTCGACATTTTTCAGGAAGGCAACGTGGGCCGGGTTTTGTGTGGCGATGCGGTCGGAACTCTCATTAGCGCGAGGAGTGAGACATGACCAGTTCAAGCGGCAACGCGGAACAATCCACGCCGGAAGAGGTCCTTGCGGAGGTCAGCCGGAAGATGGACCGGTCGATTGAAGCTCTGCGCCAGGAGTTGGAGAGCCTGCGCACCGGCAGGGCCACGCCTGCATTGGTGGAAAACATGATGATCGATTACTACGGCTCGCCAACTCCCCTCAAGCAAATCGCCTCAATCTCGGCGCCAGACCCCCAGGCGATCCTGGTCCAACCATGGGACAAGCAGTCGTTGCGGGACATTGAGCGGGGCTTGATCAAGTCGGATATGGGTTTTAACCCGTCCAACGACGGCAACAACATAACCGTCCCCATTCCACCCCTGAACACCGAGCGCCGTCAGGAACTGGTGAAATTGCTCAAGCAAAAGATCGAGGATGGCAAGGTATCCATCCGGAACGTGCGGCGCGACGGACTGGAATCTCTGAGAAAGATGGAGCGGGGCAAATCCATCTCCCAAGACGAAAACCGGCGGGCCCAGGATCAATTGCAAAAGACCACCGATGGCCACACCAAGATCATCAACGAGGTGGGTGTCGCAAAAGAAGCGGAGATAATGCAGGTCTAACCCATGCGAGTTCAGGCTGCCTCCTCGAAAAATTCCGTTCCCCGGGACCCCAAGGTGCCTGTACACGTAGCCATTATCATGGATGGCAACGGCCGGTGGGCGGAGAAACGTGGCCTGCCCAGGATCGCCGGGCATAAAGTGGGTGTGGACTGCATACAGGGCGTGCTGGAGGCGCTGTCGGCAAAAGGCGTCATGTTTGTCACTCTATACGCTTTTTCCACCGAGAACTGGAACCGGCCGGCCACCGAAGTCCAAGGCATCCTGGAGATCCTTTACGATGCCCTGCAGCACCAGACGCAGACGCTCCATGACAACAACGTCCGCATCGTCCACATTGGGAAGGTGGACCGCTTGAGCTCGCAATTGATGGAAGCGGTGACCCATGCGCAGGAACTGACCAAGGACAACACGGGGATCACCCTGAACGTGGCTTTCGATTATGGAGGCCGGGACGAGATCTTGGAAGCCGTCCGGCGCATAATCCATGACGGCGTGTCGATTGAAGAGGTGGACGAGGACCTATTCAACAGCTACCTGTTCACCGCCCACTCCCCAGACCCCGACCTGATCATCCGCACCGGTGGAGAGATGCGCATAAGCAACTTCTTATTGTGGCAGTCCGCTTACAGCGAGTACTACCACACCTCCACTCTATGGCCTGACTTGGATGCGGCCGAATTGGAGCAGGTATTGGAGGCTTTCGGAAACCGGGAGCGGCGTTTCGGCGGAATCAAGCCCGGAGCCTGACGGGTGATACAAAGGGTGCTGACTGCGTCAGTGGGGCTTCCTGTTCTGTTGGCGGCGGTCTGGTGGGGCGGAGCCTGGTTAGCCGTCCTCGTGGCCCTGGCGGCGGTTTTGGGCATCCGCGAGTTTTACCGGCTCCTTCCCGCAGGCGCGGGCTCATTACCGGTGATATTGGGCGCCCTATGGGTGGTTGCCCTGATCTTCGGCGGCCAGGCCAGCGACGGCCTTGATAGTTTCCTAACCATATCCGCCGTGATCCTGGGCGTCGGCTCCTTTCTCTCGCTGCTATGGCTTGTAGCCGCTTACCAGGGCGGCCGGCCCTTGCTGGCAGCCGCTTACCTGCTGGGCGGGGGCGTTTGCATCGGTTTCTTGCTGGCCCACGGGTTGGCCCTTAGGGACCTGGGAGATGCCGGATCTTTGGGCCGGGATTGGCTGTTGGTTGCCCTTTTGGCGGTTTTCGCCTCCGACACCGGGGCGTTTTTCACGGGACGGGCGCTGGGAAGACATTCTCTTGCTCCCAACATCAGTCCCGGCAAGACCTGGGAGGGCAGCGCCGGCGGATTGGGTTGTGCGGTGTTATCCGTCTTGGTGATGGGTCAATTGCTGGAGCTGGGGCTTCCCGTCTGGCAGCAGGCGGTGGTGGGAGCCGCCGCAGGCGTGGCAGCCCAGAGCGGAGACCTGCTGGAATCAAAGTTGAAGAGGATTTCCAGTGTGAAGGACACGGGTAGTATAATTCCAGGACACGGCGGAATCATGGATCGTCTGGACAGCATCGTGGTTTCGATTCCCACGGTGTATTATCTCGTTGGGGCTGTATTCAAGCCATGAAAAGAATTGTGATTCTGGGCGCCACCGGGTCCATCGGCAGGCAGACCCTGGACATAGTACGGGCGTTTCCCGATGAATTCGAAGTGGTTGGCTTGGCCGCCGGCAACAACGTGGAACTGCTATTCGAGCAGATAGACGAGTTCCACCCTCGCCACATCTGTTGTATTTCACCGCCCGATACCCTGCCCAACGGCATCAAATTCACTCCCATGGAAGAGATGGTCTGTTTGGAAGAGGTGGACACCGTGATGGTGGCCACCATGGGCAGCGTTGGCCTCATGCCCACCCTTAGCGCTCTGAAGCACGGAAAAGCCGTGGCGTTGTCCAACAAAGAGCCCATCGTCATGGGCGGAGCCATCATCAAAGATTATGAAGCGCGCTACGGGGGCCGGGTGCTTCCAGTGGATAGCGAGCCCAGCGCCATCTGGCAGTGCTTGCAGGGAGAGGAAAACGAGATCAGGCGCCTGATGATCACCGCGTCCGGCGGCCCCTTCCGGTTGACACCGGTGGAGGACCTGGCGCAGGTGACTCCCGAACAGGCCCTGAAGCATCCGACTTGGCAAATGGGCAAAAAGATAACCATAGATTCAGCCACGTTGATGAATAAGGCATTCGAGGTGATTGAATCACACTGGCTCTTTGGGGTGCCATTGGAAAATATCGAGGTGGTGGTCCATCCTCAAAGCACCATTCACTCCATGGTAGAGTTTGCCGATGGATCGGTTAAAGCCCAGATGGGCCCTCCGGACATGAGGCTGCCGATCCAGTACGCACTGTTTTATCCTAAACGCTTGTCCAACGAAATGATCCCAAGATTGGACCTGGGGGTCTGCCATTCATTGACCTTCGAACCGTTGGAACCCCAACGGTATCCCTGCTTTGTCCTAGGCATGGAGGCCGGCCGGCAGGGCGGCTCTTGCCCCACGGTGTTGAGCGCCGCCGACGACGTGGCGGTCCATTCGTTCCTGGATGGGAAGATCGCGTTCACCGGCATTCCCAAGTTGGTGGAGCAGGTATTGTCGGAACACCAAAGGATGCCCGGACTGGATCCCGAAGAATTGTTGGAAATAGACCGTTGGGCTACGGCCCGAGCTAAAGAACTGGTGAAAAGGGCCCTCTAGGTGACAACCGTTATATGACTACTATTATATGACTACCGTGCTGATAGCTGTTGGAGCCATGGTTCCCATGCTGCTGTTTCTGGTGGTGATCCACGAGTTCGGCCATTTCGCCACCGCCAGGGCTTTGGGAGTAAAGGTGCTGGAATTCGGAGTCGGGTTCCCTCCGCGGGCCTTTGCCATATACACGGGAAGGACCCGGGTGCTCTTGGACCCCCAGACCCGGTTTGTGGGCATCAAAGGGCCCTCTGACCTGGTTCCGGGCCAGTTCGTGAAGGTTGCCTCTGCCGAAGATGTTCACGGCAACCTGGTTGCCAGGACCATAGAGGTCCCCAAGCCCAAGCGTTGGTTCAAAGGCGGAGATTCCCAGGCTAACTCCGATGAGATTGAGGAGGGTACGGCCGCGGAATCGGAAGATTACTTGAATCATGAAGGCAAGATCCGGGAACTGGACGGCGGGTCGTTGATACTTGCCGATATGCTATATACGGTCAACTGGGCTCCCGTGGGCGGTTTCGTGCGCTTGGCCGGGGAGAGCAACCCCAACGTGCCTCGCAGTTTGGCCAGTAAAAGCGTCGGCACCCGGTTCATCGTTTTGGTCGCCGGGTCCTTCATGAATGCGATACTGCCCCTGGTGATTTTCTCCGTCCTGTTTATGATCCCCCAAGACGTCATCGTGGGCCAGGTGCAGGTCACCGATGTGACACCGGGTTCGCCTGCCGCGGAATCGGGCATCCAGCGGGGAGACATATTGCTGGAGGCCAAAGGCAAAGATATCGAGTCCATCACGGACCTGATCAGGATAATCAATCTAAATGGCGGCTCGGCCATGGATTGGCTGATCCTGCGAAGCGGCCGCCAGGAGGTGGTGAACCTCCAACCTAGATATGGTTTGCCCCAGGGACACTGGCGCGTGGGCGTGGCCATCAGCTCTGAGGCCGGCCGGGTGGTGGTGAACCAGGTGCTTCCCGGTTCGCCGGCGGCAGCGGCGGGTCTGCAACAGAACGACGTGATCCTGATGGCCGGCGCCGAGATAATAGCCGAACAACAAGACCTGATCGACGCCATCGCCCGGAATCAAGACGCGGAATTGCAGCTGGTGATCAGCCGCGATGGGCGGGAACACCGCTTACCGGTGACGCCGGTTTTTGAACAGCCATCCGATCCCCAATGGCTTACGGGGATCACCACCCGCGTGATCAACCCCCGGACCGAAAGCAGGTCCATGCCCATTTGGTCGGCGGTTCCCCAGAGTTTTGTCAGCACCTGGGAGCTTTTGGTTTTGGTCAAACAGGCGTTGTCTGGGGCCATATCTGAAGGGCAGGCCCCCAAAGTGGCCGGTCCCGTGGGCATCGCGAAGATCGCCGGCGAGTTTACCCGGGAGGGTGGATTCACCGGTTGGTTGGTGATCACCATCTTGCTGAGCGTCAACCTGGCCATCATCAACATCCTGCCCATCCCCATGCTGGACGGCGGCCGGGTGGTATTCGTGGTGCTGGAGTGGGTGCGCCGAGGCCGGCGAGTCCCCGCCGAGAAAGAAGGATTGGTGCACCTGATTGGTTTTGTGGTGCTGATGGCGGGGGTCCTGTTGATAACCGCCAACGACATTCGGCAACTGCTGAGTTGAGCCCGGTTTCCTTTTATTCATCCCAAATCCTTTCATCCTAAATCCTTCCATGGCCGGCTTCTAAACCCCAATGGGCCCGAATAAGCCAAGCCACAGCGAGTGGTTGGTTACGCGTTTCACGACGCCAACGGGCGCGCGCTTTCGTGTGGTTCCCGCCGGAGCGCTCACCATTCTCCGTAGCCGCTCAAACACCCCTTTGTTGGCTGGCCCAGGCCGTGGCGCGCCCTTCGGCTATCGTGTAATATCTACCTTTGGATTCCCTTGTAAACCGAGGTACGAGGCGGCTATGAACAATCGCCGGGCTACCAAGCCCGTTTACGTTGGCGGCGTCAAGGTCGGTGGAGGCGCCAATATAACAGTCCAATCCATGACCAAGACCGACACCAGGGACGTGGCGGCAACGGTGCGCCAGATCCACGAGCTGGAAGAGGCGGGCTGTGAGATCATCCGCTCCGCGGTTCCCGATATGGAAGCCGCCGAGGCCATGGCGGAGATCAAGAAGCAGATACACATTCCGCTGATCGCGGACATTCACTTCCACTACAAGTTGGCGTTGGAATGCGTGAAAGGCGGTATCGATTGCCTGCGCCTGAATCCGGGCAACCTGCGTGATGAATCCCAGGTGCGCGAAGTTGTTTCGGCGGCTAAAGAGAGGAATATCCCCATCCGCATCGGCGTGAATTTCGGCAGCCTTCCTCCCGTGGGAGGCATCGGACGGACCAAAGGCTTCTCCCGCCACATGGACCTGGTCAACAAGCTGCCCAAGGCCGGAAAGGGAGTTGGGGATGAATACAGCGTGGTGGACCACATGGTGGCCACGGCACTGTGGGAGATCAGCCTGCTGGAAGAGCAGGACTTCGACCAGATAAAGATATCCATGAAAGCCTTCGACGTTCCGACAACGGTGGAGGCTTATTCCAAACTGGCGGATATGGTTCCCTATCCTTTGCATCTGGGCATCACCGAAGCCGGGACGGTCCAGGCGGGTTCGATCCGCACCGCCGTTGGCCTTGCATTGCTGTTGTACCAGGGCATAGGCGATACCATCCGCGTGTCACTGGCCGGCGATTCCGTCGACGAGGTCGCCGCGGGTTACGAGATACTCAAGTCTTTGAACCTCCGCCGTAAAGGGGCCGTGCTGGTGGCTTGCCCCAGCTGCGGCCGGGCCGACGTGGATGTGATCAAGCTGGCCAACCAGGTTGACGCCCTGCTGAAAAAGCAAAATAAAGAGATCACCGTCGCCGTCATGGGCTGCGAGGTCAACGGCCCCGGCGAGGCCAAAGACGCCGACGTCGGTATCGCCGCGGGAGCGGGCAGGGCGGTGATCTTCCGCAAGGGTGAGAAGGTCCGGGTCGTTCCCGAAGCGGATATGCTCACCGCGTTGATGGAAGAGGTGGAAAACACACCCGTAGCATGAGATTCACCCGGTTGGTCTCCAAGACCATGCGCGACGACCCACCGGAGGCGGAAACCGCCAGCCACCGCCTTTTGCTGCGGGCGGGCTTTATCTACCAGGTGGCGGCAGGAGTATATGCGTCCCTGCCCCTGGCCTGGCGGACCCTGCGCAAGGTTGAAGCCATCATCCGAGAAGAGATGGACGCCGCCGGGGGCCAAGAGCTGATGATGCCCGCGCTCCAACCTCGGGAGCTGTGGGACCAGACCGGGCGCGCCAAGGCCTTTGGCGACAACTTGTTTTCCCTGGAAGACCGCCGGGGACGCCCCATGGTGCTGGCTCCCACCCACGAAGAGGTCATCACCAGCATCGTGCGGGCCAACGTGCAGAGCTACCGGGACCTGCCCCAGATCCTATACCAGATACAGACCAAGTTCCGCGACGAGGCCCGCCCCCGGGCCGGCCTGGTGAGGGTGCGGGAATTCACCATGAAGGACGCCTATAGCTTCAACGGCGACGAAGA